>CAZEOY010000152.1:0-7519 GCA_964513835.1 uncultured Syntrophobacteraceae bacterium | reverse complement strand
CTTTCGGAGCGACGGCGCCGCCGGTGGGTCATGCTCCCGTGCCAAGGTTTTCGCCCGGCCGCGAGGAAGTTGAGGCCATGAAAGGTCTGATTCTTGAAGTGACGGGACAGCCCGAGGTGCCTCCGATCATCCTGCTCAATGCCAACTGCAGTGATCTGCTCCCGCTTCGCCGCTGGGATGAAGACAACTACGTGGCGCTCGCCCGGCGTCTCCTGGAGCGTTATCCGGATCTTACTGTCGCTTTCACGGGGGCCCCCGCGGAACGGGGGCCGGTGGAGCGCCTGGTCCAGCGTCTAGGCTCCGGGCGCTGCGTGAGCTTTGCGGGTCGGACCACCCTGCGGCAGCTCCTCACGCTCTATTCCGTATCCCAGGTCCTTGTGACCAACGACAGCGGTCCGGCTCACTTTGCGGTTCTCACTCCCGTGGACGTCATCACCCTTTTCGGTCCGGAGACTCCCAAGCTCTTCGGGGCGCCATCGGAGCGATCCCATGTGATTTGGGCCGGCACGGTGTGCAGTCCCTGCGTCAATGCGTACAACAATCGGCTGTTGACGTGCAAAAACAACCTGTGTATGCAACTGATCTCGGTGGATGAGGTGTTTGAAAAGACCTGCGAGGTCTTCGAAAAGCGCGTGGCGTCCGGCAGGGCTCGGATGGTTCACGCCGCATGATTCACCGTGGTTGAGCATCAAGGCTCGTCAGGATTTGAATCGAGTCGATCCTGATGAGCGAGGAACAGCGAGGGTCATGCCCAGCATTGAAACCGTTCTTCTGGTACGAGTGAGCTCTTCGGTCGACAAAGACGTCGACCATCCGCAGTTCTTCGATCCCTGCTATCCCCTGAAATACATCCAGGCCGGTCTCGAGAGCAGACGGGGAATGACCGTGCATATCCTGGATTGCTGGATTCATCCCATGGATGGCAGCGCTCTCCACGATCGGACAACCCGGCTTCACCCTGACCTGGTGGTGGTTTCCGCCTCGAGCTTCGACGTGCATGTGGCGGACCGGTACGCAAGAGCCCTCAAACGGCGTTCGAACCCGCCGATCATCGTTGGGATAGGGCAGGGGTTTTATCCGGTGAGCGACCAGTGGAACGGCGACAGGGGGAACGTGCCCTACGACGCCATCCTGCTGGGGGAGCCGGAGGAGGCGTTCTTCGACCTGTTCGAGAGGATTCTGGAGGATTCGGGCGGGAATGGTGCCGGCTGGAGGGAAGAGTATCGCAGGAACTGCGTGGAGAAAGTCCGGTTCCTGGTGCAAAACCCCGACAGGCTGCCATTTCCCCGCTACACTCCGGATGAGCTCGAGCACTACCGGTCCATCTTTCCCGTTCGTCTCGCCAGGCGGGTGACCTGGGGCTACACGATTGGAATGCGGGGGTGTCCGCATGACTGCGAATTCTGCAGCGAGGTCATGCGGGTCAGCGTGGGCAAGAAGCTTCGCCGGCGCTCGCCGCAGAACATTGCCGACGAATTCGAGCATCTCGCCCGGCAGGGGGTCAATATCGTCTCTTTTCAGGACGACAGCTTCTCGGCACATCGAGAATTCGTCCGGGGGGTTTGCAGCGAGCTCATCGCGCGGGGATCCGGAATGCCCTGGATGGCGCGGGTGCGTGTCGATGAGCTGGACTACGAGCTTCTGAAGCTCATGAAAGAAGCCGGCTGTATCATGCTGGGCATCGGTGTCGAGGCCGGCTCCCAGAGAATCATCGACAACATGAACAAGACGAAGCGCAGGGAGCCCTGGGCGGACCTTTGCCGTCGCGTGTTTCGGTGGACCCGGGAGCTTGGGATCGGCACCAATGCCTACTACGTGATCGGCAATCCGACGGAAACCCGGCAGGAGATCCGGCAAACCATTCTGCTGGCCCGGGAGCTCAATTCAGACAGCATCCAGGTGCATTTCTATACGCCCTATCCCGGCTCAAGAGCCTGGGAGCGTTATAAAGACCAGATCCACGGCGCGGGATGCGGGGAGATGTTCCACTATGCCAGGCCGCAGCTCGCTCTGTCTGAGGTGCCCATAGACGAACTGGTGAGGCTGCGTTCGGATTTCTACCGGAGCTACATCCTGCGCCCGCGGTTTGCCCTGGATCACCTTTGGAAACATGGAAGGTTCTACCTGCACAATATGGATATTTTGTGGACGCTACTCGGAATTCGGAAGCTGTTCTGAAAAGGAAAGGTCGAGCATGTCATGGATTGGGATGGTTCCTCGGAGGTGCGTCAATCTCCCCCCTGGCACCCTCAGGCTGTTGATTCAGAAGACCGTCTCCGGGCAGATTCTGAATGGGGATGACCTGGCTGAATTTGCAGGTCGTTTCGGCCGCTGGCTCGGGTTTCCCCATGTATTCGGCGCATCGTCCGGTCGATCCGCATTTCAGTTGGCCCTGGAAGCCCTCAACCTGGAGAAGGGGAAAGAAATCATCTTCCCGGTGTTCACCTTCCCCGTGATCCCCATGGTAGCGCAGCTCATGGGGTACAGGCCCGTGTTTTGTGACGTGGATCCCGTCACATACAATTCCGGACCCGAGCACATTGAGGCCAAAATCACGGAGCGGACCGGCGCGGTGCTGGCGACGCACCTTTTCGGTCGGCCATGCCCCATCAGCGAGATCGCGGAGCTAACCCGAAGCCGGGGTATCCGGCTCCTTGAGGATTGCGCCCATGCATGCGGCGTGAGAGTGAACGGGAAGCAGGCGGGGACATTCGGCGACGTCGGGATTTTCAGTTTTGCTGAAGGCAAGAACATGCCGTGTTTTGGCGGCGGAGCCATTGCAACGGCGGATGAAGAAATTGCTGAGCGTGCAAAGAAGGTTCTGGAGGGGGCGGCCTCGGTGGACGTCGGCTCCATGTTGAAGCTGGCCCTTTCGGTTTGGACCAAGTGGCTCCTCACCCGACCGTGGTTATTCGGTCTGACGGCGTATCCGGTTCTGCGCCTGAATCTCGCTCTGGGGAAGCCGCTCATGGATTCGGCCGTCGGGGATGAGCTGCTCGAGACTTTTGTCGGCTCCAGTCCGCGCATCACGCGCATGTCCAATCTGCAGGCCGCCCTCGGGTTGCTGCAGCTCCAGCACATCGACGCTTTCAACGATGGCGCGCGCAGAAATGCCAACACGCTCACGGACAGCCTGGGCGAGGTGCCGATGGTGAGGCCTCCGGCGAGGAGCGACGAGCATGTCTATGTCTACTACCCGCTCACGGTCGACGCCGATCGACGGGACGACCTCCGCACGTTTCTTCTGCGGCATGGAGTGGACTCCAAGACCAGCGACATGAGCGATTGCACGAGGCTTCGGGCATTTCAGACCGGTAGAACCCGGACCGGTCGGGCCGTCGGGCAGGAGACCTCCATTCTGGAAATCTGCGTCTATCCCGTCATTCCCAACCAGGAGATGAGACGCATCGCACAGCTCATCCGATCCTGGGCATACGGGCTTGCGGGTGATGCCTCGGGGCGCTCGGCCTGAAATTTTTTCTCCACGCGGAGCCGCAGAGAACGCAGAGGAGACTCGATCTCACCATTCCCTGTGTTCCCTGCGTTTCCGCCTGAGAGTCGGTTTTTCAAACCCCATTCAACTCAAGAGCAATCATTGATGAACCTCAGAGAGAGTGACGAGCGGGCTTTCTACGGACTCGACGCCAGAGCCATCGAGAGCATCGTGCGGGATGTGGTGCAGGAGGATCTCTCCGTGGTGGAAGGGGGCGTCCTGGAGCGCTTCGAGGAGGCTGCTTCCCGGTTTTTCGGGGCGCGCCATGCCGTGGCGGTTTGCAACGGCACGGCCGCGCTGCACCTGGCTCTTTTCGCCCTGGACCTCCAGCCGGGTGATGAGGTGATCGTTCCGGCCTATGGATACTACGCCATGGCGCTGCCCGTCTGTATGATGGGCGGCATTCCCGTTTTCTGTGACATCCGCGAAGACGATTTGACCCTGGATGTTGGAGAAGCGCAAAGACTGGTCACCCCCCGCACACGTGGAGTCATCGCACACCAGCCATGGGGCTGCCCGGCGGATGTCGAAAACCTCCGGCGTCTGGCGGACCGCAACGGACTCTGCCTCATCAGCGACTCGTCCCACGCTCACGGAGCCCTCTGGAACGGGCTTCCGCTGGGGCATTATTATGACTTCGTCTGTGCCTCCTTCGGCAAAGGGAAGCTCATATCGGGCGGCGAGTTGGGAGTTGTCACGACCAATGATGACCGCTGGCGGGACCGCATGCTTCTCTACGGCCATGTCAACCGGGTCCCTCAGTCGCTCATTACGAATGAATACCGCCACCTGCACAACTCGGTGGGGGTCAAGTACCGGCCGCACCCGTTTGCCATGGTCCTCGCTCTTTATCAATTGGAATCCTATGCCGACAGGTGCGGACGCCTCGTGGCAAATGCCGGGAGGCTCGAGAGGGATCTTGCGGAGACTGCGGGCTTCGCGGCGTTCTCATCGCCCGAAGCGGCCAGCCGGGTTTACTGGCGGATCCCCGTGCGGGTGGATGTCGCTCGATTCGCGGATTCGGTCTCGGTGTGCAGGCGATTGCAGCAAATGGGATGCCCCGTGGAGCAAAAAGAGCGAACCCTCATTCCCCAGCATAATACTGTCACGGAGTATTACGGAGCGAAGTGCGACCGAAGCTTCCCAGTTGCCGAGCGGCTCGTGGCTGAAACCCTTCAGATCCATGCCTTCGCTCTCTACAACGGGAATGCTGTGGAGCGCATCCTGGCCCAATTCCGCGCGGTGGCGACAAATGGCTTCTGACTGGCGCCATTTGTGTCTCAGAATCACGGAACCATCCGTCCGCTCTCACGCAGCCTGTTGTCTGGAATTCACAGGCGTAAGAAGACGCGCGGAGATTCACGCTTTTCTGTAAGGCGTGAGGCCGTCGCCCATTGGGTGCGGCTCCCGCCACGTTCGCAGCCCCAGACGATCTCTGAGAAACCAGAGCAGGACGCCGGCTCCAATGTGACACCAGTAGTCGAGGAATCGGTTGAGCAGGGTGATGGACGCTGCCAGGGACGCCTCAACGCCGACGACACGCAGGCAGCTGAACAGGGTGAGCTCCACCACTCCCGCACCGGATGGAGTGAGGGGAAAGGCCGTGGCCAGCAGGGGCAGCATGGTCAGGAACAGTGCGTCACTCAGGTTCAGGATGGGGCCGAATCCCCGAATCAGGAAGTATACCCAGAGCGTCTCAAGGAGCCAGATCAGGGCTGAATAACCGAGTATGGGAGGAAGTCTCTCCCGCTTGGGCCACATCCCTTTGCGGAAGGCATGAACCAGATCGGCCGCTTTATGCGGGAGCCAGTCGGGGGCGGTCTTGTCCAGAAAGAGAAAGACGAGCAGGATCAGGCTGGAGAGGACGGCGATCAAGCATCCCCCCAGGAGAACCCACTGGATCGACCGCGGCAGGTGATCGGCAAGAATGGTTGCGCTGGCCAGGACGGACAGAAGGAGGACGATCCAGGCGTCGAGCATCCGCTGGAAGAGAATGGATCCAATGGCTTCCGATCGACGGATGCCGAAGTTTATGCGCGCCAGGTGAGCCCCGTAGACGTCACCCAGCTTGGCGGGAACCACATTGTCCACGAAATTCTGGAAGAAGACGACGAGTCCGAAGCTCCCGCCGTTCTCTCGAATGGGCAGGTGCGCCAGGCATTGCCGCCATCTTGCGCCTCGCACCGGATAGGTCAGGTAGTGGCATGCGGCTCCCAGCAGGACATAACCCTTTTGACTGCTCAGGAATTCTTGCCAGGTGCTCTGCCAATCGATGTAGGTCGCCAGAAAGGCCAGGATGATGAGAGTGGCGATGCCACTGAGGAGGGTCTGCCAGCCCCACAGCCGGGGGAGGGTATCGTTCCCGTTCGGTCCTGCCGCTTCCACGCTCAAGTCATAGCTCCTTGTCCGGACATTCTGAAAATCGCTCCCCTGGGTCAGCGGGCTGCATGGACCTGGCCATATCCGCCCGCTGGTCTTATCAGATCATCCGCATGCGGGCAATGCCGGATGAGGGGAAGAGGAGCGGTCCTCTCTGAGGGGTGGAAACGGGAGTGCTGTAAGAAGATCCTGCTGTAAGAAAATCCATTACAGACGTGGAAGGGATTTCTGACATCAAAATCAGAACCCGTCGGATATTCGTCGTTTCCCTAATGCCGTATAAGCTTTTCGACGTGGAATCTTCGCCAGGCTCGACGCGGCCATTGCCTGAAGACATGTGGGCAGGCCTACCGTCTGGAGAAGCGCAGGCATGGACATCGGAGGCAACCATGAAAATACACGAGTATCAGGCTAAGGAGCTGTTCAGGTCTTTTGGAATACCCGTTCCCCGCGGGGCTGTGGCGTTCAGCCCGTCGGAAGGGCGTTCGGTGGCAGAGGGGCTCGGCACACTGCCTGTTGTCGTCAAGGCTCAGATTCACGCGGGGGGTCGCGGCAAGGGCGGCGGCGTCAAGTTGGCCCATTCACTTGACGAAGCGGAGAAATTGGCTTCGGAGATGATCGGCATGACCCTGGTCACACACCAGACCGGCCCTCAGGGCAGGGTTGTGAAGAAGCTTCTTGTGGAGGAAGGCCTCAACATCGCTAAAGAGCTTTATCTCGGCATCGTGCCCGACCGGGCCACGGCCAGTCTGGTGATCATGGCCAGTGAGGCCGGCGGTATGGATATCGAGGAAGTGGCCGCCAAAACGCCCGAGAAGATCATCAAGCAGCGCATCAAGCCCACGGACGGACTCCAACCCTTCAACGGGAGGGCACTGGCCTACGATCTGAACCTCCCGCCGGAAGTGATGAAGGAGTTCGTGAAGATGGTCGGGAAGCTCTGCGACCTCTTCATCCGCTGCGACTGCTCGCTTCTCGAGATCAATCCCCTCGTCATCACGGACGACCATCACCTCATTGCCCTGGATGCCAAGATCAATTTCGACGACAACGCGCTCTTCCGTCACAAGGATCTGCAGGCCTACCGCGACCTGGACGAAGAGGATCCCCTGGAGGTTGAGGCGTCCCAATACAATCTGAACTACATCAAGCTGGACGGAAACATCGGCAACATGGTCAACGGCGCGGGTCTCGCCATGGCCACCATGGACATCATCAAGCTGGCGGGTGCCGAGCCGGCCAACTTCCTGGACGTGGGCGGGGGCGCCAGTGCCGAGATGGTGGAAAACGGCTTCCGGATCATCTTGAGCGACCCCAATGTCAAAGGGGTGCTCATCAATATCTTCGGCGGGATTCTGCGTTGCGACATCCTGGCTCAGGGCGTCGTTGAGGCGGCTAGGAAAGTCGGCATCCAGGTCCCGGTGGTTATCCGCATGGAGGGCACCAACGTCGATGAGGGCCGACGCATCCTCAAGGAGTCGGGGCTCAACCTCTTCGTGGCCAAGGATGTCTGGGATGCAGCCGGCAAAGTGGCTGAGATCGCGGGAGCGAAGGCCTGACGACTGGCGGGCGGTGAACGCCCTTTTCTCACCACGAAAAGCACGAAGAGCTCGACGGTCCGCTCTTCGTGGTCTTCGTGTTTCGTGG
>CAZEOY010000151.1:4224-7524 GCA_964513835.1 uncultured Syntrophobacteraceae bacterium | reverse complement strand
TCGGCGGGCAACCCGGCCAGGGTGGTCAAGATGCGGTCATAGCGGACGCGTGCAATAATGCCTTGCATCCACAGTACTTGGCGGCTGGAAGAAGACTCCCTGCGGTTGTTGCCATTGCGTTCCCGACTGTCAGCCGGGATCCGCTTTCAATTCTGCAAGGCCCGGCGTTGATCATGAATCGGCGGGAATTACTCTCAATCGGGTGAGGTGGACAATATGAAAGAACCGCTTGTGACCATTGGAATACCTACATACAATCGAGCAGGAGGGTTCCTCAAGGACGCCCTTGCCAGCGCGCTGAATCAGACCTACGCCAATATCGAAGTCTTCGTGTCCGACAACTGCTCGAGCGATGGGACCCCCGAGCTGGTGAGGTCCATGAAAGACCCGAGGCTGACCTACCATCGGCACGACGTCAACATCGGCGCCGCCAATAATTTCAATTTTTGCCTGGAGCAGGCCAGGGGAGACTACTTTCTGCTTCTCCACGATGATGACTCGATCGATCCTGATTTTGTCGAGTGCTGCATCAAGGCTGCACAGCACAGGACGGAATACGGCACCATCAGGACCGGCGTCCGGATCATTGATGAAAGCGGCAGGGAGTGCTCGAGGGCTCCGAACTGCGTCAAGGAGGGTCCTCTGGATGAGTTCCTGAGGGGTTGGTTCAATGCCCGGACGGCATGGTATCTTTGCAGTACGCTGTTCAACACGAACAAGCTCCGTGCATTGGGCGGCTTTGAATCGAAGCATAACCTTCTGCAGGACTGCGTGGCCATTGTGAAGCTTGCCGCCACCGAGCCCCGGGTCGAGGTCGAGGACATCAAGGCGAGCTTTCGCAAGCATTCGGGGGAAATCACCTTTGCCGTCAAGGTGAGGGACTGGGCTGAAGATTTTCTCTATCTGCTGGAGATCATCCGAGCCGTTGCGCCGGCCGATGCCGAAGGTCTTGTCAAGGAGGGGAAGCGGTTCTTTGCGGTACTGAGCTACAAGCGGGCCATGGCGGTGAGAGGCATGTACAGCAGGTTGTCTGCCTATTATGACGTTTGGAGATTATTCGGTTATCGATACCTGCCGCCCACCCTGCAGAATTTCCTTCACATTATGGCCGATCTGCTTGGCCTGAGGAGGCGGATGGAAGCGCGGCATGCGGTACCTTGAAGAGGGAGGCCGGTCCTCGAGGGGGCGGCAGTCCATGTTGTTGAGGCAAGCCCCTGTCGTCATTCCCGCCGAAGCGGGAATCCAGGTTTCATGCAGATTTCTGGACCCTCGCTTTCGCGGGTGTGACATTAATTCACCTGCATTGGGGGCAGCCGGGGGGTATGGCGCCGGAGAGTGAGCGGGTTCGGAGCGGTTCTCATCCCATGAAGATTGCCTTTATAGTCCCTGAGTTCCCGTCGCTCTCGCAGACGTTCGTCCTCAACCAGATTGTGGGGCTGCTGGAACGGGGCCATGACATCGAAATCTTTGCATCGAGCTCCGGCAGCGAGGGAAAACAACATCCGGATGTGGCGAAGTACTCGCTTTTGGAGAGGACCACCTATTTGCCGGAGGTCCCGAATGGCAGGATTGAGCGCATGGCGCGCGGGATCATGCTTGCCGTCAGGAGCTTTCCGCGGCATCCGAGGGTGGTGCTGAAGGCCCTGGACGTCTTCAGGCATGGAAGGTCTGCGGCTTCTTTGACCCTCATGTGGAACGTCATTCCTTTTTTGGGCAGAGGTCCATTCGACGTGATTCACTGCCACTTCGGTCCCTGCGGCCTCATCGGCCTTCAATGTATCCTGACGGGGGCGCTCAGGGGCAAAATGGCCACTACGTTTCACGGTTTTGACCTGACCAGCTTTCTGAAAAGAAGCCGGAGGGGAATCTACAGGGACTTGCTGGAGCATGGGGATTTATGCCTGCCGATCAGCAACCACTGGAGGAACAGACTGATTGAAATCGGGTGTGATCCCGATAAGATTGTTGTGCACCGTATGGGGGTGGAAACGGGAGCGCTCGGGAAGGCCCGGGATGGAGCAGCGAAAGGTGAAACGCTGCGGTTGCTGTCCGTTGCACGGCTCGTGGAGAAGAAGGGGATTCGCTATGGCATCGAGGCCATCTCCAGGGTTGTCGAACATTATCCCCGCCTCGAGTACCTGGTCGCGGGGGACGGCCCCTTGAGGTCTGAGCTTGAAGCATTGGCAAAGGATCTGGGACTGGACGAGAAGGTGCGCTTCCTCGGTTGGATGAACCAGGAAGAGGTGAAGAAATGGATGATGACCTCGGACATCCTGTTGGCGCCGAGTGTCACTGGCGCAGACGGGGACCAGGAGGGGATACCTGTCGTTCTCATGGAGGCCATGGCCATGGGCCTGCCGGTCGTGAGCACCTTTCACAGCGGGATTCCCGAGCTGGTCATTGACGGCGTGACCGGCTTGCTCGCCCCTGAGCGGGATTCCGACGGACTGGCGGGCAAGATCCTCGAGCTGATCCGGAGCGAAGATCTCGCAGCCGAGATGGGAAATCGTGGAAGGGATCATGTGCGGGAGAACTTCGACATCGAGAAATTGAATCTGGAGCTGGAAGGAATCTATCAGCGGCTCATGAACGGATGAACGGGTGATGCGGTGGAGGGAGCCGAGGAGGGAGGGCCGGTGAAGGGTCCTTTGGTTTCTGGGGGGATGATGCTGGCTGCCCTTGCAGCAATGCACGCTGTGGCCCTGGCCGCTTCACCCCTTCATGGAAAGCCGGCAGCCGCTGAAACCAACGCTGAATGCAGGAAGAGAATCGGTGGCATGGTGTTTCCGGGGAGCAGCTGGGAAGTGAGGACGCCCGAGAGCCAGGGAGTGAACGCTCGAACGCTGAAAAAGGCCGTTCGCTACCTGGATCTCAAGGCCGGCGGCTCGGGGGCCTCGGGGATCGCAGTGGTTCGGAACGGCTATCTGATCTGGCGGGGCTCCAGCATCGATCGCCAACACTCCATCGACTCCGGGACAAAGGTCTTCACGACGGCGGTGCTCGGTTTGCTCACGGATGACGGCAGACTGACGATGGATACAACCGCTGCGCGGCACTTTCCGAGCCTCGCACAGGCCTCCGCTTCGTACGGCAAGATGACCCTGCGACATCTTGCAACGATGACCTCGGGATATGACAGCGAGAAAGGGATGCCGACTCGAAGCAAGCCCTGGGGGGAGCCGGAGAAATATTCAGTTCCCGCCGCACCTTTGTTCGAGCCGGGAGGCGCTTTCAAGTACCACGACCCTGCGGTCCATCTCCTGGGGTATGTTTTGACCAATGTTGCCGGAGAGTCTCTCC
>CAZEOY010000151.1:0-4214 GCA_964513835.1 uncultured Syntrophobacteraceae bacterium | reverse complement strand
GATGTCTTCAAGAGGCGCGTTGCAGACCCGATCGGCATGACGAATTGGACATGGACGGAGTACCGGGACGCGAACGGTCATCTTCTGAACAACCCGTCCGGGATTTATGAGGGGGGAATCCTCATCACGCCGCTGGAAATGGCCCGTTTCGGCCATCTGTTCCTGAATCGCGGGTGCTGGGATGGCAAGCCTTTGCTCGACGCACGGTGGGTTGACGACGCAACGAGCAATCAGGTACCGATCACCCTTCGGGTGGATGGCTATGACTTGAGGGGCAGGTACGGGTATATGTGGTGGACCAACGGGGTCGGCCCCGACGGCCGGCGCGCCTGGCCCTCGGCTCCTCCGCGGAGCTTCGTTGCCTATGGTGGCGCGCGCAATTTTTGTTGGGTGATACCCGAGTGGAACATGGTTGTCGTGAGGATGGAGAGGCGGGTCGGGATCAAGAACGATGCTAAGGTGTGGGAGCGGTTCTTCCAGATCCTGAAGGAAGGGGTCGAAACGGTTGCCTCACCACTCAAGATGCATTCGACGATGGGTTGAGACCCTGCGTTCAATGGCCCAATGCTTGAGCAGGCAAGACGCTCTGCGACGGGCGGGCGGGGCAATGCTGTTGATTTAAGCAATTGGGGTCATTCCGGCGAAAGCCGGAATCCAGGTTTTATGCGGTTTTCTGGACCCCGGCTTTCGCCGGGGTGACGTTAAGTCAACAGCATTGACGGGCCTGGCGGAGGCGTGGAAGGCAAAGCGGCCCTTGAACCAGTTAGAACGGTTTGGACAGGATCAGAGTTGAAGGTAGTGAGAACTGCCATGTTCTGCGCGGCAAGGTGGGGGGATAGAGGTGTCATTTCAAGAGAGCCTAAACCGTCTCCAAACAAAAGGCTCATACAAGGACCATCGCAGATGAAGAGAGTTTGTCTCAGTTTTCCAATGGGTTGCAATAGAAGTCTGATGGATGCAGCGGTAATATTTGAATATTTTAAAGCAAATGGCTGGCAGATGACCAAGTTGTTTCATCAAGCAGACATCATATTGGTCGGTACCTGTGGGCTCAATAGTGATTCAGAAAGAATGAGCACCAACTATCTGTCAATGGTCAAGAGAAGAGCGAAGAAGGACGCAATTCTCATGGCATTTGGCTGTCTCGCTGGCATCAACCCGGAAAGGCTCATTAATGAATTCGGCATTATACCACTGGCACGAAAGGAACAGGACAAACTTGATTCCATAATAGGAGCAACTCAGAAGATAAAAACGATTCAAGATCCCAATGACTTGAATGGCTATATCAAGTATATGAAGAGCAGTTTCACACTGTATGACTGGTTTCGCGCAAAATGTGATTCAGTCTCATTCCATTCGCTGGAAGGCGTGGCAGCCTCGTCCTTTCGTCTCCTCGATAAAGTTCATACGAGTGTAGCTAAGCATTCAAATCTGTACGATATTAGAATATCGAGTGGGTGTACTGGAAGATGTAGCTATTGCGCTATACGGTTCGAAGCTGGGCCCTTGCGTTCCAAGCCGATGGATGATGTCCTGGCGGAGTTTCGCAAAGGGCTGGCTGGAGGGCATAGGCACTTTCGGCTGGTAGCCGAAGATGTCGGGTCGTATGGAATTGAATCCGGGTCGAATATAGTCGAGCTTCTCGAAGAGATTTTCAGGCACAACGAAGAATTTCAGTTAATGTTCGATGACTTTTCGCCCAAATGGCTTGTCAAGTGGCATTCTCCACTCGTGGAATTGTTTGCAAGGAACAACAAGAGGCTTGGTCCCATCTCTCTACCCATACAGTCGGGAAGTGAAAGAATACTCCAGCTCATGAAGAGAGGGTACACTGCTCAAAATGCTCAAAAGGCAATAACGGCCTTGATTGATGCATGCCCTACCTCATATATTAAAACACACATCATCATCGGCTTCCCAGGCGAGACCGAGGCAGATTTTCTGGCATCCATGAACTTTGTGAAGACCGTTCCCTTTAAATTGACTCTCATTTTCAAGTATTCAGACCGGCCTTGCGCCCCTGCTTCAAAGTTGCCAGGGCAAGTGTCGGAAAGGACAAAGGACAAACGGGTGTGGGCGTTGATGCTCGGGATGAAACCGGGAACGGCGATCCCTGCCGTCTGATTCCACAAGGGCTGGCAGGCGTGTGGTGTTGGCGGTGGAGGGATTCGGGTTCGAGGGTGTGATGGGCACGAAGAGAGTGAAAATCATCGGGGTGCCGGTGGACCTGGGGGCGAGGCCGCTTGGCGTCGACATGGGGCCAGCCGCCATCCGGTACGCTGGGCTGCTCGATGCCCTCCGGTACAATGAGATCGAGTATCTCGATTACGGTAATATGCGGATCGATCGCCCCCAGCGCGAAAACGGTTTTGTCCTGGAGATTGCCGAGATGAGCGAAGAGCTGGCGGGGCTCACCGAGGAATCCATCGGTGAGGGTTATGTGCCGATCATCCTGGGTGGGGACCACAGCGCGTCCATCGGAAGTGTCGCCGGCTCGGCGAAGAACGCCGGGAGTCTCGGTCTGCTCTGGCTGGACTATCACCCGGACGCCAACACCCCCGAAACGAGCCCGAGCGGCAACGTCCATGGGATGACGGTGGCGATTTCTCTCGGATACGGTTATGATCAGTTGGTTCGCTGTGGGGGATTCAGCCCGAAGCTTCCGCCCCGCAACATCTGTATTGTGGGCGCCAAGGATGTCGACCGGGGGGAGAGGGAATTCCTCCAGAGGTTGGGGGTGAAGATGTTTACCCTCTATGACGTAGAAAAGCAGGGCATCTTCCGGGTCATCGAAGAGGCGCTGAATCACCTTTCGACCGTAGCCGATTCGATCCATGTGAGCCTGGACGTGGACGTCCTGGACCCTGTTATCGCACCGGGCACGGGTATATTGTCCAGGGGCGGGCTTTCTTATAGAGAGATCATGTACGTGATGGAGACCCTCGGAGGGATGGACATCGTCAGGTCCCTGGATGTCATCGAAGTCAACCCACTCCTGGATATTCGGAACCAGACCGCCGAGCTCGCGGTGGAGCTGATTCTCGCCGCTCTTGGGGGCGCTTTCGGAGACTATGAACGGGATTACCTTGGGGGCAATCTGAAAAAGAATCATCAGCCATTATTCTGAGGCCATATACAGACCCACCAATCTCTTCTTTTCCATATTGATTATATTGACGAAATGTACCCAATGCGGACCAATACTGCATATAGAGATCAATAGTCATGAATAAATTAATATGTACTTTATTTGTTGTACTTTTTTCTGTCGATTACCTTGTTGTTAATCTCAAGCTAGTGCCCAGATTTGTGAAATTGATTCCAGATGCCTTCAGTCTTGTCATGATGTGTATCGTCATTTTATTGGCTGTGCATCATCGAAGGATTAACATTAGTGCTAAGTATGTATATTGTATAGCTGTATATTTTTGTATTATGATTATCGGAATATTTCTTAATGGCATAGGTATTTCGACAATTCTTCTTGGATTAAGAGTTTATTTAAAATATCTTCCATTCTTTCTCCTTCCAGCTGTGTATCCTTTTTCTGAAAAGCAATTAAGATATCAAATGGTTTTTCTACTTTCCTTATTGATTTTTCAATTTCCGATGTCTCTGTTTCAAAAATTTATTCAGTTTCCCCATATCACTCATATGGCTGCAGGAGATCTGATTACTGGTACATTAGGCTTCGGAGGGGCTGGAATACTTTCGATGGTGTTGGTTTCGTCCATCAGTGTTCTCTTCGCGTTCTATCTCAGGAAGAGAATAAGTCTCCGAAACTTCTTGCTGCTTGCGATCAGTTTCCTCGCCATTACTGCCCTTAGCGAGACAAAAGCGGCTTTCTTTCTCCTGCCCATTGCGCTGGCTACGCCAGCGTTCTTCTTTCAGGAGAATAGGAGTACGCGGGTTAAAGCGTTGTTCACAACCTGCCTCGTTGGCACATTGCTTTTGGGTGTTTTGATACCTGTTTATGACCACTACAGTTACAGCGATACAGGAATCTTCGGTTTTCTATCAAATGAAAAGCAGGTGGATAGTTATCTTAATTTTGTTAGAAAGCAAAAAGGTGAATACGAAGTCGGCAGAGTTTATGCAGTTCGAATGGCGTTTGAAAAATTGGCCAAAGACCCAATTCAATTTGCATTCGGCTTGGGTATCGGGAATGTCAAGCGATCCGCCGGATAAATTAGTCGTTGACACGGTCGCGA
>CAZEOY010000150.1:5129-7532 GCA_964513835.1 uncultured Syntrophobacteraceae bacterium | reverse complement strand
AATTTTACGGTGTCCCTCACCGTGACCGACAGCCAGGGAATGGTCGACCCCACCCCCGCCACGCGCTTGATTCGGGTTCGGAGCGATTCGACCGGCGCCGAAGTCATCCCGGACTGGACCGATGTGCTCCAAAGCCCATTCCCGGTCACCGTAACTTCCGCTGACAACCCTGTCCTCACGGCTGCCATGGTGACCGACGTCAGCGCGGCTTTTGTGGCGGATCCATTTCTGTTCCACGAGAACGGGACCTGGTATATGTTCTTCGAAGTCTACGATTGGGGGACGGCCCGCGGCAAGATCGGGCTTGCCACCAGTTCGGACGGGCTGAACTGGCAATACGACAGGATTGTCCTGTCGGAATCTTTCCATCTTTCGTATCCTATGGTTCTGAAGGTCGACGGCCGCTACTTCATGATCCCGGAAACGTGGGAGGCTGGCGAGGTGCGGTTGTACGAAGCCAGCAATTTCCCTTACAGCTGGCATTATTCAGAAACGCTCGTCGCCGGCAGAAACTTCGTGGATGCGTCGGTATTCTATTACAACCAGATGTGGTGGATGTTCGTCAGCGCGACGGGCAACTCAGCCTGCTACCTGTACTATTCGGACGATCTGACCGGAGGCTGGGTGGAGCACCCCAGGAGCCCCATCGTTGCCGGCGATTCAAGCAAAGCGAGACTGGGGGGAAGGTCCTTTGTGTACGACACGGACAGAGTGGTGAGAGTTGTGCAGAAGGATGATCTGTACTATGGAGAGCAGGTGCGAATCTTCATGGTCGACGTCCTGAACGAATTTGATTATTCGGAACATGAAATTCCGGAGAGCCCCATCCTGGTGCCGAGCGGCAGCGGGTGGAACGCGAATGGAATGCACCACTTTGATCCCTGGTGGACAGGGGACCATTGGCTGTGTGCCGTCGACGGCTTCGGTGCGAATGACGAGTGGGCTATCGGGATCTATGTCGCTTCGCATTCGTCGTCACCCAACGGCACCATCACGAGCCCGAGCGGCGACGTAACGATCGACGTGGGAGGCGTCGTGGTTTTTGAAGGGACGGGATCGGATCCCGACGGCGACTTTCCTTTGAGTTATCGCTGGAGTTTTGGAGCGGGTTCCGGGATTCCGGATTCCCTGTTGGAAGATCCAGGTCCGGTCCAGTTCACGACCCCCGGGACTTTCACCGTCACGCTCACCGTTTCCGATGCCCAGGGTTTCACAGATCCGACGCCTGCAACGCGCACCATCACTGTCCGCAGCGGTTCCGGGCTCCTGCCGCAATCCGGGTGGACTCTGAAGTATGCCGACAGCCAGGAGTTGGCAGGGGAGAATGGGGCGGCGGTCAATGCATTCGACAACAATTCGGGTACGATCTGGCACACCCAGTGGGTTGGCGCCAGCCCCTCCCATCCTCATGAAATCCAGATCAATCTCGGCGCCGTCTATGAAATCGATGGATTCCGCTATCTGCCCCGCCAGGACGGATCGGCGAACGGTCGGATCGCCCAGTACGAGTTCTACGTGAGCTCGGATGGGACCAATTGGGGGACGGCTGCTGCGACGGGGGTTTTCGCCAGCACCGCCGGTGAAAAGGAGGTAACGTTTACACCCAGAACAGGAAGATACATTCGATTGAGGGCTCTGTCTGAAGTGAACGGCAATCCCTGGACTTCGGCGGCGGAAATCCGCGCTCTCGGGCGCTGAGCGGAGCCGATGCCATTCCTTGCGCGGTGTTGCCGGGAACGCTGACGGCGCGCCCAAAGGAGAATTCGAACAGCGAAGGGCGTAAAGCTCACCAGGAGGAGAAGAGAGGGAGGATCATGTTCAGAAAGACGATGGCGGTTGCGTGGATTGGGCTCCTCTGGCTTTTTGCGGTCGACGTGTGCTGGTCCCAGGTCATACCGCGAAACAGCTGGATGTTGAAGTACGTGGACAGCCAGGAGCTGGTGGGGGAGGACGGGCGCGCCGTCAACTCCTTTGATGGGAGCTCGGCGACGATCTGGCACACCCAGTGGTCCAGTGCGAATCCCGGGCAGCCTCACGAGATCCAAATCGATTTGGGCGCTGCCTACAGCATAACCGGCCTCAAATACCTGCCGCGCCAGGATGGATCTCCCAACGGTCGCATCCGGCAGTACGAGGTGTATGTCAGCGCCGACGGGAGCAGCTGGGGGAGTGCTGCGGCAGCGGGAAGCTTCGCGAACAGTGCGGCGGAAAAGACGGTGAGCTTCACGGCCAGGACGGGCCGGTACATTCGGTTGCGGAGCCTGACCGAAGTGAACAACAATCCTTGGACATCCGCTGCGGAGATCAATGTGCTCGGGACCCTGGCAGCCGGGAACCAGGCTCCGAATGGAGTGATCGATTCACCGAGCGGTAACGTGACGATCACCGCGGGTGAGAGCGTGA
>CAZEOY010000150.1:0-5029 GCA_964513835.1 uncultured Syntrophobacteraceae bacterium | reverse complement strand
CGGATTCGCTCGGGCTTTCGGACCCGACGCCGGCCACCCGTACGGTAACGGTTCAAGCTCCGACCGCCGTGGAAATCCCCAAAACCGGCTGGAGCCTCAAGTACGTGGACAGCCAGGAGCTGGTGGGAGAAGACGGGCGCGCCGTGAACTCCTTCGACGGCAGCTCCGGGACATTCTGGCACACCCAGTGGGCCAGCGCGAGTCCGGGGCAGCCCCACGAGATCCAGATCAACCTGGGCGCCCTTTACAGCATCAGCAGCTTCCGGTACCTGCCGCGACAGGACGGCTCGCCGAACGGCCGCATCAACGGTTATGAGTTCTATGTCAGCACGGACGGGAACACCTGGGGGAGCGCCGTCGCCGCGGGAACGTTTGCCAACAGCGCGGCGGAGAAGACCGTGAGCTTCACGGCCAAGACCGGCCAGTATGTTCGGCTGCGCAGCCTGAGCGAAGTGAACGGGAATCCCTGGACGTCGATGGCGGAGATCCGGGTTTTCGGGGTGGAGCTGCCTTCCAACCACGCCCCCAATGGTGTCATCACGAGCCCTGCGGAGGACGTGACGATCAGCGTCGGGGGGGTGGTGAATTTCAGCGGAACAGGCACTGACCAGGACGGAGATTTACCCTTGAGCTACCTGTGGAGCTTTGGAACAGGGTCGGGGGTTGGCAATTCCACGGCCCAGAACCCGGGGGAGGTAAAGTTCAACACGGCCGGGACCTACACGGTGACGCTCACCGTGGCGGATTCCCGGGGGCTTGCAGACCCCAGCCCGGCCGTGCGGAAGGTCGTTGTAGGCGGCGTCTCCTCAAACCAGGCTCCCGATGGCGTCATCGTGACTCCTTCGGCAAGTGTGACCATCAACGCAGGCGACTCGGTGTACTTCACGGGTTCTGGAACGGACCCCGACAATCATCAGCCGCTGACCTTCCGGTGGACCTTTGGAGCGGGGTCCGGAGTCTCCGATTCCACTTCACAGAATCCGGGGTTGATCGCGTTCAACAACCCGGGAGTTTATACGGTGCTTCTGACGGTGACGGATGGTTTGGGGCAGGCCGATGCCACGCCCGCCACCCGGACCGTCACGGTCGAATCGCCGGCGGCCGACCTGATTTCGCAGGAGAACTGGAGCGTCCGTTTTGTGGACAGCCAGGAGCTCGTGGGGGAAGATGGTGCTGCCGCCAATATCAAAGACGGCAACCCCTCCACCCTCTGGCACACGATGTGGCAGCCTTACAGCCAGGGTCCTCCCCACGAAATCCAGCTCGACCTGGGTGGATTGTACCGGGTGAGCGGATTCAGGTACCTGCCCCGCCAGGACGGAGGAGTGAATGGGAGGGTATCGAAGTACGAGCTTTATGTCAGCACAGACGGGGAGGATTGGGGAAGCGCCGTCTCGACGGGCACATTCGCCAACAGCTCGACGGAAAAGCAGGTGACCTTTGCACCCAGGGTCGGCCAGTTCGTGAGGTTCCGATCTGCGGGCGCCGATGTCAACGGCAATCCCTGGGCTTCTGCGGCGGAGCTGCGGGTCGTCGGTGTGCCGGTGAAGCCGTCGGTGCGGATCGTCACCCCGCTGGACTATTCCCTGCAGACAGGGGGGAATGTGTTGGTCAAGGCCAATGCGGCTCTCCATGCATCAGCCCAGAGCGGTTGGGGGGTGAGATTTCTTCTGGATGGCGGGCCCTCCCGTGGCGGCCGGGTCATGGATCGATACGTGGCCCCGTTTGAAGCTGCCTTCACGGGGGTTGGCAAGGCGGACCATGTTGTGGAGGCAGTGCTCATTGACAGTGCGGGCAATGAGGTCTCCACGATGGCGACCCGGGACCAGTCGATCCAGGTGGGCGTAGGGGACTTCACCGTCGCCATGGGAGACAGCATCACGGCTGCGTTTCCCACGGGGTTCGGGGATAATCTCCCCGGTGATGACATCTCTTTGGATGGGCGCAACGTGGGGGGCGGCTACGTTCCCGTGCTCAACAATCTTTTGACAAGCGCCCGGGGTGTACCCCAGACCCTGATCAATCATGGCCTCGGGGGAGCCACTTCCTCCTACGGGGCTTCCCTGGCCCCGGTGCTGGTCGGAAGATATCCCGACGCTCAGCGCTACCTCATCCTCTATGGGATGAACGATGCCAATCCCCTGCTTCCGGTGCCCAGCGGCCGAGGTCTCAAGCCGGGGGACTCGGGCTATCCCGGGAGCTTCAAAGACAACGTGCAGCGCATGGTCAGCGCGGTCAAGGGGGTGGGGAAGGCCCCGACCCTCGCCAGGATCAATATCGCCCTGGGAGACTGCAATGACAGTCCGGTAAGCTGCCCGACATACCCCGATCTCGACACGGGTGCCCGAAATGTCTGGATCCAGGAGTACAACCGGGTCATCGATGAGCTGGCGGCGGATCCGGCCAATAGTATCACCGTATCCCCTCCGGACCTCTACGGTTATTTCCGGCAGAACTATGCGAAAGAGTATTTTGACAATTTTCACCCCAATGGCGATGGATACCGCTCGGTGGCCCGGCTCTGGTGCCAGGCGCTCACCGGGGCACCCTGTCAAGGAGAATGACCATGAAGCAATGGATCTTCGCGATGAGCGTATGGTTTGCATTTTTTTCATGCGTGCCGGTTTTGCACGCACAGGAAGAAGTCCGGGCAACCGCATCGGAGGCGGGCGAGGTGAACAGCCTGGTGGTCCCCTTCATCGAAGCCTTGAGGGCCGGAGATGTCGATGCATTGAAAGGGATGCTCTCGGAAGAGATGTATCGCGAGTACCGGGTGCTGCTCGAGGAAAACAAGGAATATCCAGCGTTCCTGGCGCGTTATTACGAGGGCGTGGACGTGTTTTTGGAGGAGGTTTACAAGAAAAACGATGCAATGTACGCTCGTTTGAGACTGACTTTTCCCAATGGGGATACGGGCGTGCTGAGCGTAGACATGAAAAAGGATGGCAGCCGCGGTCCCTTGAGGATCGGGAGGATGTCGAGCGAGCCAAGGGCGGGGAAGGGTTTTTCAAAGTGAGGGAAGTTCGGCTCTGCAACCCCCCTCTCCCCCAACACGGGGGGAGAGGGGGGGGTTTGAAATCTCGTTGATCGCAACACCCCGGAGTTTACGAGATTTCTCTCTCCGCTACGTTCCGTTCGAAATGACAAGGACGTGTTCTCGGAGAGCCTCCCGGGGTCATCTGAGGGCCTCTGTGAAGAGATGGCGTGGAATTTCATCTTCACAGAGGCCATTCTTTTGTGGGGCGAGATGCTTCCCACGTGCAGGGTGGTCACCATTCCATGGCGTGTGTTATCGGCCCAGCAACTGCAATTCTGCCACACAGGCCCAGGGATTGCCGTTTACTTCGGAAAGGGACCGCAGCCTCACGAATTTGCCTGACTTGGGGGTGGCATTGACTTCCTTTTCTTTGGCGTCGTTGCTGAAAGTCCCTGCGGCTGCCGGTGAGCCCCAATTGACTCCGTCCGTGCTCACGTAGAACTCGAACTGCTTGATCCGGCCATTGACTGCCCCATCCTGGCGGGGCAGATATCGGAATCCCTGGACTTCATAGGTCCCCCCGAGGGAGATCTGGATCTCGTGGGGGTGGGCAGGATTTGTACTGTACCACTGGGTGTGCCAGAAAGTGCTCGGATTGTTGTCGAATGCATTCCTGGCCGCTCCGTTCTCTCCGGTGAGTTCCTGGCTGTCCACGTATTTGAGGGTCCAGGAGTCTCTCGGGAGAAGCCCGGATGTCTGCTGGCTTCCCAACACGCGGAGCTCAGCCACGGATGTCCAGGGGTTGCCGTTGACTTCGCTCAATGACCTCAGGCGGATGAACTGTCCGAGCTTGGGTGCAAAAGAGATCTGTTTTTCGCTGGTGTCGCGGCTGAAAGTCCCCGCAATCACAGCGGTTCCCCAATTGACGCCGTCGGAACTGACATAAAACTCATACTTCGCAATCTGACCGTTGACGGAACCATCCTGTCGGGGCAGGTAGCGGAATCCCTGGATCTCGTACATAGCGCCGAGATCGATCTGGATCTCGTGGGGAGCGGCGGGGTTCGAACGAGACCACTCGGTGTGCCAGAAGGTCGTCGGGTCGTTGTCGAAAGCGTTTTGGGCGGACCCGTTCTCTCCGTAGAGCTCCTGACTGTCGGCATATTTCAGAGTCCATTGGGACTGGGGCAGCAGGGAAGTCACGGGCTGACCGTTGCCCAGAAGGCGAATCTCAGCCACGGAGGTCCAGGGGTTGTCGTTGGCTTCGGACAAGGCCCTCAGCCGTATGCAGGTGCCTGTGGCGGTCGCAAAAGAGACCTGCTTGACATTGGCGTCGTTGCTGAACACTCCGGTAACGACCGGGGAGCCCCAGTTGACTCCGTCTGAGCTGACATAGAGCTCGTACTGTTTGATGCGGCCGTTGCTGGTTCCATCCTGTCGGGGCAGATACTGGAAGCCCTGTATTTCATAAACTCCGCCGAGATCGATCTGGATTTCATGGGGATGCTTGGGGCTCGATCCGGACCATTGGGTGTGCCAAAAGGTCGTCGGATCATTGTCGAATGCGTTCTCAGCCGCTCCGTTCTCCCCGATGAGCTCCTGGCTGTCGACATATTTGAGGGTCCAGCCATCCTGGGGCAGCAAGGCCGGATTTTTCGGATCAGTGTCGGAATCGGTGTTTGTCGCACTGACCGTCACGGTGACGGTTCCGGTGGCGGTTGCCCCCTTGCCGTCCATGACTTTGTATGTAAACGTATCTGTTCCGACAAAATCGGAGGAAGGGGTGTAGCGGACGACGGTGCCGCTCAAGGCAGTCGTTCCGTTGGTCCCCTGGCTTGCAGATGCCAGACTGAGTGTGTCGCCGTCCGGGTCGCTGTCATTGGCGAGAACACTGATGGAGACCGTCGTGCCCTGGGTTGTGCTCGCCTTATCTGCAACGGCGACAGGGGAGTCGTTGACCGGTGTGATGGTGACGGATACCGCGGCCTGGTTGGAATCCAAATTCCCATCATTGGCAACGAACGAAAAGGAATCCGACCCGTGGGCATCGCG
>CAZEOY010000149.1:0-7532 GCA_964513835.1 uncultured Syntrophobacteraceae bacterium | reverse complement strand
AACTCCGGGCTCACCGACTTATTCGTCAATGCCCTCGCCATGGATGGTTCCGGCGCTATCTATGTCGGAACGGGAGAAAAGGAGCCGACTTCGAGCGTTGTTCCGGGGGCGAGGATCTTTAAGAGCAGCAATGGAGGCTCGTCCTGGAGCGCCGTATTCAGTCCGCCGGGCGAGCATGTGTGTGTCACTGCACTCACCGTCGATGCCGGGGGGATCGTCTATGCGGGAACCTTGGGTCATGGAGTCCTTTTCAGCGCGAACGGAGGCTTGTCCTGGACTCCCTGCAACAGTGGTCTGACCCAATTGAACGTCCAGACGCTCGCTGCCCAGGGTTCGATCATCTATTCCGGGACGGAAGGCGGTGGGGTGTTCAAGCTCGTTCCGTCTCAAATCGCGGGGCCATCTTGGTCACCGGCCAATACCAGCCTCCCCGACCTGTTTATCCATGCCCTCGCCCTGGATGCGTTGGGGACTCTCTATGCCGGGACGAACAACGGGGTCTTCTTCACGAACAACGGCGGCGCAAGCTGGAATCAATTCGGCTTTTGGCCCCCCGAGTTTCGTTTCTGTGTAAACAGCCTGGCCATTGACAACTCCGGGCAGGTCTATGCAGGGATGTGCTTTGGCGGGGTCGCCAAGATCCTCTTTTCGATCCTGTGGGTTCCCGCCAACGGGGGCCTTTATAACTCAAATGTTGAGGCTTTGGTCATCGACAGCTCCGGAGCCGTTTATGCCGGCACCAACGGTGGGGGAGTCTTCAGGAGCTTCGACGGGGGAACGAGCTGGAATCCGGTCAACTCGGGCCTTCCCCACCTGGATGCCTGGGCTTTGGCCATCGACAGCTTCGGGTCCGTCTATGCAGGCACCATGGGAGGGGCCTTTAAAAGCTCTGATGGGGGCACGAATTGGGATCCCATCAGCTCGGGCTTTTTCACCCTGAGCATCCCTTCCCTTATCGTCGATGATTTTTTTGAAGCTGTCTTTGCAGCTGATATCGGCTTCGGTGTGTACAAGAGTGTCAATGGCGGAGCAAGCTGGGATCCGGCCAACTCCGGCATTCCCACGTTTGCCACCTGCATCCCCCCTTCCGGCCTGTTTATTTACAAGCTGGCCACCGACAGAACGGGGATGGTCTATGCCGTGGGCCTTGACTGTGCGGATGGTGCTCAATTGTTCAAGAGCGCCGATGGGGGGGCGAACTGGACGACGCCTGATCCAACGCCGAAAGCACCCCCTCTCAGCCTGCTCGTCGATGAATTTGGAGTGCTTTATGCCGGGACTTTCCAAGGACTCTGGAAGAGCACCGACGGGGGAGAAAGCTACGTCCACCTGAGCCCTAACCTGCCCGACCCCAACCTGCTGGTGAGTGCCCTTGCCATTGATCCTGCAGATCATGATTACCCCGGGACCGTCTACGCGGGCACCTGGGGGGGTGGAGTGCTGAGGAGCACCGATGGCGGTGTGACCTGGTCGGATTTGGGTCTCTCCGGTCAAGGCATTGTCTCGCTGCTCGTGCGGGGCGATTCGGGGGATCTGTATGCGGGAACCTGGGGCCAGGGGGTTCTGAAGAGCACCGATGGAGGCGTGAACTGGCAGCCATTCAACAAAGGAATCGAAACCTCCATCGTGCTGGCCCTGGCCAACGATCCGACGGATCAGGGCAGAATCTTCGCGGGCCTGAGTTATGGAAGCGTCTACCAGATCCAGGACGTCGCCCCCCCATCAGCATCTTTCGTCCTCAATCCTTTTGCCCCGGGCATCTCCCAGGAAGTCACCTTTGAGTCCACCTCCACCGGCGCCATAACCTCGTACCTCTGGAATTTCGGAGATGGCCAGCAGGGAAGCGGCCCCTCGATGACCCATTCATACCTGAAAGCGGGGACCTACCCGGTCACCCTCACCGTCTCAGGGCCGGGAGGCGCCACCACGAGCCCCCCCTTGCAGGTGAAGGTAACGAAGAAGCCCAGCAAGCGACTCCAGGTCATGCTGCTTGGTCCGTCGACGGGCGCGGAGCGTTCCTCGCTCGCTTTTCAGGCCATGGTCAGCGGCAACACAGGAAGTCCCGTACAATACCAGTTTGATTGGGGAAACAAAATCGTGACGGACTGGACACCTTCGTCATCGGCCTCCTGGTCATGGAACAAACCTGGAAGATACCGGGTGAAAGCCCGTGTATTGGGCAGCCAGGGCAAACCTTCGGGCTGGTCTCGTCCCATCACCGTCAATATCACCAATGGCTCACCCACCATCACCGGGGAGCACGATGTCAACCCCAACGTGCTCTCGTCATTTACGGCTTCTCCGGTCTCCACGAACAACGCTCCCTACCGATACAGCTTCAGCTTCGATGGCGGAGCAACCTGGAGTGCATACTCTCTCAACCCCACATTCTCCTATTCCTGGCCCGAAGGGGGAACCTACTGTGTAAAGGTGAAGTCCTCGGACAAGCGGGGAAAGCTCTCACCGGAAAGTGATTGCTTCTATGTGATGGTGGCTTTCAGCAACCTGCCTGCGCAGCCGCCGACCCCCGACGGGGGACAGTAGGTCCTGAAATGGGAAGACAGGGCTCAGGTCCATCGACGAGACTCCCTCACGGCTTGAAGCTTGGGTCAGAGGGTCACTTCAGAGGAGACGGCATATGCGAAACGATCTATCGACAACCAAGGTCCTGCCAGTCTTCTCCGTTGTTCTTCTTCTCCTTGCACTCCCTGCCCGGGCGGGTGTGAACCAATGGACCATGGGGGGACCTTACGGGGCTCGGGTGTCGGCGCTGGCAGTGGATGGTTCCGGCGCGATTTACGCCGGCACCAGGGAAGGTGGTGTTTACAGGGGTGAGAACGCGGGTCAGGACTGGGTTCATCTTGAAGGTGACTTCACCAAGTCATCTATCACGGCCCTGGCCCACGTTGGATCGGATGCCGTCTATGCGGCGACGGATGGGGACGGGGTCTTCAAAAGGACCTCCGGAGGGACCGAATGGATTTCCGTAAATTCCGGCATCGCGAATCTTCACATCAAGTCCCTTTCTTCAGACGGGTCTGGTGCAATCTATGCCGGAACCAACGGTGAGGGGATTTTCAAGTCCACCAACGGCGGCGGCAGCTGGAGCGCAATCAACTCGGGACTCGGAAATCTGCAAGTTCATGCGCTCGCCTGTATGAACTCCCAGATCATCTATGCCGGGACCAGTGGAGGGGGAGTCTTCATGAGTCCCAATGCGGGAGCGAGCTGGTATGCCGTCAATTCAGGAATCAAGTCTCTTTATGTCACACAATTGGCAGTGGATGATGCCGGTCAGGTCTATGCCGGGGTTTACGGGTCGATTTACATGAGCTCCAATCTCGGGATGACCTGGAGTGAGACAACCCGCCTGACTTATCCTTTCAGGCATGGAACCTTCGCTGTGAGCTCTTCGGGGACTATTTACAGTTTTGGAATCTCTCAAACGAGCCTCCTTGTCCCGGCGGCGGGAGGAGCCGTTTTCAAGAGCATCGACGGCGGGACAACCTGGCGCAATTGCTCGGGGACCATCTCAGCAATCTTCAATGCCCTTGCGGTCGACGGGACCGGCGCCGTGTACGGGGGGGCTTCGCCTGCCTTTGGCAGCCACCAGACGGGGGTCTTCAAGAGCGTGAACGGTGAGTCCCCCTACATGCCATGCAACAGCGGAATGGGCTCGCCCGTGAGTGCGCTCGCCATCGGTCTTTCGGGCGAAGTCTATGCCGTGACAGCAGGGACGGGCATTTTTCAGAGTGGAGACGGTGGAGCAACCTGGAATTCCACTTGCTCCTGCTCAGGAATTCAGGGACAGCAGATAAAATCGCTCTCCGTCGACAGCAGCGGCATCCTCTACGCCGGTACCCATGACATTGATTACTATGGATCCGTGTACAGAAGCGCCAACGGTGGGGGCAATTGGGCCCTTTCCCGATCAAACTTCATACCTTACAGCCTTGCAGTCGACCCGACGGAGTTCAACACTGTCTATGCTGGAGAAGAACATCTCGTAGTGGCAAAGACCATGGATGCAGGTTTGACATGGGCGCCTACAGGACTCAAGCATGATGGGAGAACTCTAGCCATTGACGATTCCGGTGTCGTGTACGCGGGGGGCTACGACGGAGTCTGGAAGAGTGTCGACAGGGGGGCCACCTGGGCTCCTGCAGACACCGGACTCCCGGGTGAGAACATCACTTCGCTTTCCGTGGACCCGGGCAATCCTGAGACCGTTTATGCGGGGACCTGGAGCGGAGGCATTTACCGGAGTGCAAACGGAGGGCTGAGCTGGCAGCCTTCGGGACTGTCGGGACAGGGAATCGGAACGGTTGTGGTTCATCCCTCGTCGGGGGCTGTCTATGCCGGGACCTGGGGACAGGGCGTCCTCAAAAGCACTGACGGTGGAGAATCCTGGACATCCTGGAGCGAAGGCCTTGCCAGCAGGAAAGTGAGGGTCCTGGGCATCGACCCGACCGATCCTTCGAGGCTCTACGCCGGAACAGCGGCCGGAGTCTACCACCACCAGGACGCACCCCTTCCAGCCACATCTTTCACGGTGGAGCCTCTCCTGCCAGCCGTCTCTCAAAAGGTTTCTTTCAATAGCACTTCGACCGGCGTGATCGACGATTATTTTTGGGATTTCGGGGATGGCGGCACAGCCAGTGGCCCCAATGTCACCCATTCTTATGCGAAAGCAGGAACTTTTGCCGTCAATCTCACCACCAGGGGGCCTGCAGGGTTGGGGACAAGCTGCAATCCCATCTCTTTGAAGGTTTCCAAAAAGCCCGGTCAACGTCTCCAGGTCGCCATCCAGGGTCCTGCGGCTGGTCAGGAGGGCTCACCGCGATCATTTCGGGCCACATTGCCCACAATCCTTTGGGGGATGCCCTCCGTTATGAGTTTAACTGGGGAGACAAGACCTCTTCTCCGTGGAGCCCATCCCCCGGCGCATCCCACGCATGGAGCAAACCCGGCAAATACCGGGTCAAGGCTCGAGCTGTGGGGACGCAGGGGAAGGCCTCCCCCTGGTCACGCCCCGTTACGATCGTCATCAACAACGGCGCCCCCCTTATCCAGGGAACCAGTGAGGTGAAGCCGGGCGACATGGGTCACTACGAGGCCCAGCCAGTATCCGAAGCGGGGGCTCCCCATACCTTCAGCTTCAGTTTTGACGGCGGATCGAGCTGGACGGGGTTCTCTGCTGAGAGAACCGCTTCGCATCCGTGGCCTGGAGGCGGACCCTACTGCGCGAAGGCGAAACTGAGGGACCGGCGGGGAAATGAGTACCCCAGCCGGACTCAGGATGACCCGACTTGCCAAGCCTGCGAATGCTTCTGGGTTTTCGTGCAAAACCCACTCCCTGAGAAGCCGCCATGGGAGCGTGACGAGGGAGGGCAGTAGACGTCGGGGTGAGATGATTCGTTGAAATGGTGCAGGGTGGTTTTCGCCTGTCCGCACAATTGCTTGTGCCAGCGTGAGACCTGTGAGATTTCATCGAGAATCACCCCCAGGAATAGAGATCGGAGCGCCCCTCCACCCTGTCTCCGGAGGTCTGCTCGGGCGACATGTAGCAGGGCGTTCCGAGAATCTCCCCGGCTTGGGTCTGATGAGTTGATTCAGATTCCTCCATGTGGGCGATGCCGAAATCGGTGATTGTGATCCGACCGTTCGGCTGAAGGGTGATATTGCTGGGTTTTCACATCGCGGTGAACGATGCCTCTCCGGTGAGCGTAATCGAGCGTTTCGGCCACAGTGATGCCCAGAGTCAGGATATCCAGCAGGCTGTGGTCTCTCTCTTTGATCACCTCATCCAGCGGACGTCCCTCGATATACTCCATTGATATATAAGCTGTTCCACCGCTTTCGGCGATGTCGTAGACTGTCACAATATGGGGGTGCGAGAGACGGCCGATCGCCCTGGCCTCCCTCATGAAGCGATGCACAAAAGCGCCGCTGCTGATCCGGTCCTGCCGCAGAACCTTGAGCGCCACCATCCGATCGATGTGCGGATCATGGGCCTGAAACACCACCCCCATGGAGCCACGACCCAATTCTCTCAGGATCTTCTCAGGATCTTGTATCGACCATAGTTCATGGAATGAATTCATTATCTTCTTGAGCTGTAGGAATGAGCCATCTTCTTCGTCAATGCGACCAGATAGGGTTTGAATTCGCCATGGTAGATAGATATCGTTTCATCAACCCTAAAACTCTGAATTTGGCCAGTTTGGACATCAATCAAATGCACTTCCATTCCTTCTGAATCAATGTCCACTCCAGCCTCTCTCACCCGCCAGGACCCGATGATTGCAATCTCGACTCCCAGCATCCGCCCGACTCTGCAGATTTCCTGAACGTTGAGCCCGGCACTGGACCTGCCATCGGGCCACAGTCTGCTCAGGGAGAGCTCGGGAGCCGTTCTGGACAGAGCGGCGGCAGCAGGCCACCCTTTGGGGTCATAACAGGACAGGATCGCATCGAAGGCTTCGCTCCACAAAAGACCCTCTGTCAGCCCATCCGACAGAATACCCGCATATTGGGGAGCGCTCATCTTCAGGCTCCATGGCAGAATGAGCGCCTTTCGACCCGTCGCCACCACCCCCTGTGAAGGAACGGGCTTGGTTAGAGGGACTGTCACAGTCTCATTCCCGGGTTTCACGGTCCCGCCGATATGGGCCAGCTGCTGTTCCGACGGCAACTTCTCGGCTGGAGGGCCGGTGGGAGGACCCATTGAATCATGACCGGCTCCACCGGAACCCGAAGATGCTTCCTGGGAATCCGGCGGGAGAGCACTCGGTTTTGAGGCAGCTGCCTTTACTCCTTTCTCAGGAACGGCAGGACCTGCTGAAGCAGTGCTGGCCGGTTTCTCCTGGGGTCTCTCCAGCGGCTTTTCCTGGGTTTTCAGTTGCTTCAATTCATCCAGCTGCCTCCTGGCCTGTTCCAGCTCAAGACGAAGTCTTTCAGCCTCCAAATCCTGCCTGGCCGCTGCAGGTTCGCTCTGAAGGGCCTCGCTCTCCCGCCGGGTTCCTTGTGTGGAGGGCTTGGAAGTCGATGGGGACGGAAAGATGAATACAAAATCCCCCTTGTCGAGGTTGGGATTGTTGATCTTGCCGAACTGAGGGTGTTGGGCCCTCTTGGTGTAGTTGACAACCTTCTCCTGCAAATAAGATCCGAGCTCCTCGCCCGTCACGTAACCGTCCTCATTTCGATCCGCAAACCTGTTCTGAATCGCCTGAATAAAGCACGTCTTGAACATGGACTTGTCCGGAACCTTCTCGTCTTCTCGCCCCGCCGTGATGAACTCCCGAACCGGCATGGAAACCTTCTCCTGTATAAACTCGGACGGGGCGGCCCTGACCATGGAGAAGATGGCTCCCGAAAAACACGAGTCGAAGGCCATCAACACGTGCTTCGATCGAATGCGCTTGGCGACGGTCTCGATCTGACGCATATCGATAGCCACGCCCATGAACTGTGCTTCATTCCGCTTGGCGAGGGGAGCATCCACCGGCACCAGATAACCCAGCTTCGTTCCA
>CAZEOY010000148.1:2668-7561 GCA_964513835.1 uncultured Syntrophobacteraceae bacterium | reverse complement strand
GTCTTGCCATAGGATGATGCGATCTTTTTGAATTCACTGACGGCCTTGACATACTGCTTGAACCGGTCGGGTTTGAATTTGGGGTCTCCCCGCCGGAGATCTCCTCGCGGGAATTCCTCGCTGCCCGTGAACTTGCCAGTCAGCAGCCCCCTGCACAGTCCCCCGTAGACGAGAGTCGGAATGCTTTCTTGCCGGCAGAATGGCAGGATCTCCCTGTCGGCCTCCCGTTCAAAAAGATTGTAGGGAGGCTGAAGACTGTGAACGGGCCCTGCGTCGAGGCAGCTCATCAACTGGGCGGTGCTGAAGTTGCTGAGCCCGATCCAGCGGATCTTTCCTTCTTGCTGCAGTCGAACCATGGCGTCCATGGAGTCTGAGAAAGGAGTCTGAGGATCGGGCCAGTGGATCTGGTAGAGGTCGATTTGCTCGACTCCCAATCGGCGGAGGCTGTCTTCGACCTCGGCACGAATGCGGGCAGGTTTGGCATTCCTGCGGATCCGCTCCTTTTCATCCCATTCGAGGCCGCATTTTGTCGCTACGGTCACAGACTTCCGGTGTCCCCATTCCTTGAGAGCCCGCCCTACCACTTCCTCGGATTTGCCGAAGCCGTAAACCGGAGCGGTATCGATGAAATCGATACCCAGTTCAAGGGAGCGCAGGATGGCTTTCCTGGATGCATCGTCATCAGCACCTCCCCATGCCCATCCGCCGGTGACCCAGGTTCCCAGCGCAATCCTGGACACTTTCAGATCCGTATCTCCATAGGTAATGCTTTCTATAAGAGGCATTGACAGAGCTCCTTCCTCAGAAATGTTTTCAGGGTCGCCCCTTTTGAGACGATCCAAAGAAACCGAAAGCCGATCAGCTTCGAGGGGTCGGTTCATGGCGTGCAGGCGTTCCGCATCCTCTCAACGTTCCAATGCATTCCCCGGCTGTTGGGACGCATATTAGGCCCCAAAAGGATACCTGTCCAGTTTCAGGTACCATGTGCCTGTCCGGGGACCGGCCAGAGGATGCCCCAATCGCTCATGGCGGTAATGGCAATCCACCCGGGCTGCTGGCGGTCCAGCAAATTCAGAATGGTGGGAGAGCCCGGACTGGAGATCCTGGATGCATGTGAAGTTTTGCATTGTCAAATCCATTCTCAGGCAGGTATTTTAACCCTTAAGCTCTCAAGGAGCTGAACGAAACAGGATAAGGAGTGTCGTGTGAAGTTTTTTTGCCCAGGATGCAAGGCGACCTTTACATTGGCCGATGACAAAATCCCAACGGACAAGGAGGTCCGTGCCCTTTGTCCGCGTTGTCGGATCCCCGTTGAACGCTCTGAAGAGGAGAAGGCCCTGGCGGTTGGATCTCCGACTGAGGGGATCACCACAAGTTTCTCCCCACCTGAGATCGAAGAGCTGGATGGTGATCCGTCCCCCCTCGATGTTGTCGAAGAGGGAGTGAAAGCGGCGCTGGTCTGTGTCTGGGATACGGCCCGTTCTTACAAGGTGGAGCAAAGTCTTCGGCAGCTGGATTTCTATGTGAGCACAGCGTTTTCGCCCAAGGAGGCGCTCGAAAAGCTCAATCGAAACCAGTATGACCTGGTGGTCCTGGATGAGGTTTACGGTGGAGCCAAGTCCAGTGAGAATGTGGTGCTGCAGCATTTCCAGTTTCTTCCCATGCACACCCGGCGGCACCTGTTCCTGTGCCTTCTGAGCGAGACCCTCCCCACCATGGAACGAATGCTAGCGTTCAGACACGGAGTGGACATGATCCTCAATGTCAGGGATATGGACAAGGCCAAGGTTCTGTTTGTTCGTGCCTTGAAGGATCACCGGCATTTTTACAAGGTTTTCGCTGACGAGCTCGAAAAGAGGGGAGAATACTAACAACGCCGTCTGGAACTGGTCACACGTGGACCTGGCAGGCTGGGGGCCTTGATCCAGAAACAAAACGGTGTGTGCGATCATGATATTCAAACGGTTTTTGCAGAAGAAAGACCGGAAGCACTATCGGCTTCGCGTGGAAAGCTGTGTGGAAACCATTCTGGACTTGAATCAGCGCCTGGGCGACGGGAAGATCAAGCCCGAGATCGTTGAGCAATTCAAACGGTTGAAAGATTCGCTTCAGTTCGTCACGGACGATTCGGTGGACGAGAAGGACATCAGTCGGATCGAAGAAGCCACGAATCATTTGCTTCAGGAAGTCAAACGGATACTGGGCGAAAAGAAATTGACCGCTCTGCATGAGGGCGATGCTCACTGAGATGAGGATGCCCTTGGCGGAAGGGCGTGATGAGACGGGGCAGTCAGCGTACTGCCCTTTTTTAATGGGAAATGTTCTGAATGCTGTCATCGTGAGAAAAATCAAGAAATCGCGAGAAAAAGTGAGCTCTCGTTGGTTTTGAATCCATCACCCTCGCTTGATCCCCCTCCTGACCACTCTTTTCAGACTTGCCTTTTGAGCTCCAAATGACTAGATACGCTTAGCACTCACTCTTGATGAGTGCTAACGAGTGCCGAGGCTTTGTGCCCAGGAACCGGCCAGGAGGATCGTCGCGTAAGGTAGAGACCTTGCTTGAAGCCGAGTGTAGGATGGAAAACCAGAAAGGGAGGAGCTCAGTGATGAAGATTCGTCCTTTGCATGATCGGGTTATCGTCAAGCGTTTGGAAGAGGAGGAGAAGACCGCGGGTGGGATCATCATCCCAGATACGGCCAAGGAAAAGCCTCAACAGGGGAGAATCGTTTCTGTGGGGAAAGGACGCATCCTCGAAAAAGGGGAGCTGGTGCCTCTGATCGTGAAGGAGGGAGATAGGGTTCTCTTTTCCAAGTATGCGGGAACTGATGTGAAAGTCGATGGGGAAGAGCTGTTGATCATGCGCGAGGATGACATTCTCGGCGTTCTCGAATAACGAAAGGGTTGGACCTGGAAAGCGAGGGAAAGGTCATGGCAGCAAAAGAGATCAAGTATTATGCGGAAGCCCGAGAGAAGATGATGGAAGGCGTGAATATCCTGGCTGATGCCGTCAAGGTGACCTTGGGTCCCAAGGGACGCAACGTTGTCATCGAGAAATCTTTCGGGTCGCCGACTGTGACCAAGGACGGCGTGACGGTTGCCAAGGAAATCGAGCTTGAAGATAAGTTTGCGAACATGGGCGCTCAGATGGTGAAAGAAGTCGCCAGCAAGACGAGCGACGTCGCGGGAGACGGTACGACCACGGCGACCATTCTGGCCCAGGCCATTTACCGGGAAGGATCCAAGCTTGTTGCGGCAGGACACAATCCGATGGCTTTGAAGCGAGGGATCGAGAAGGCTGTGGCGACTGCCATTGACGCTCTCAAGGCCATGAGCAAGCCGACCAAGGATGAAAAGGAAATCGCTCAGGTGGGAACCATTTCCGCCAACAACGACTCCACCATCGGCAACATCATTGCTGAAGCCATGAATAAGGTGGGCAAGGAAGGCGTCATCACGGTGGAAGAAGCCAAGAGCATGGAGACAAGCCTGGACGTAGTGGAGGGAATGCAGTTCGACCGGGGCTACATCTCGCCATATTTCGTCACCAACGCCGAGAAGATGGAAGTGGAGCTCGAGGAGCCTTACATCCTCTGCAACGAGAAGAAGATCAGCAACATGAAGGATATGCTTCCGCTGCTCGAGCAGATTGCCCGGATGAACAAACCTCTGATGATCATTTCCGAGGACGTGGAGGGGGAAGCCCTGGCGACTCTGGTCGTGAACCGCCTCCGCGGCGTGTTGAAGGTTTGTGCGGTGAAGGCTCCCGGTTTCGGGGACCGCAGGAAGGCGATTCTTCAAGACATCGCGATCCTCACGGGCGGTCAGGTCATCTCCGAGGATATCGGTGTCAAGCTCGAGAACGTCACGCTCAATGATTTGGGGACAGCCAAGCGCATTGTCGTGGACAAGGACAACACGACCATCGTGGACGGCGGTGGCTCACGCGAAGCCATAGAGGGGCGAGTCAAGCAGATCCGTGCCCAGATCGAAGAGACCACCAGCGACTACGACCGTGAGAAGTTGCAGGAGCGTCTTGCCAAGTTGGTGGGGGGGGTAGCGGTCATCCGGGTGGGTGCTGCGACCGAAACGGAGATGAAAGAGAAGAAGGCCAGAGTCGAGGATGCGCTCAACGCAACGCGTGCTGCCGTTGAAGAGGGTATCGTACCGGGTGGAGGAGTGGCTTTGCTTCGCTGTCGCCAGGCCGTTGGGGATCTGGTTGTGGAAGGCGAGGACGCTTTTGGAAAGAAGATCATCATGAGGGCGCTGGAGGAGCCCATCCGTCAGATTGCCAACAATGCCGGCCATGAGGGATCGGTGGTTGTGGAGCACGTCAAAGCGGGTGAGGGTCCCTACGGTTTCAACGCTGAGACTGAGGAGTACGAGGACCTCATTGCGGCGGGCGTCATCGATCCTACGAAAGTCGTGAGGTTTGCACTGCTGAACGCGTCCAGTGTCTCCTCGCTTCTCCTGACGACCGAGGCGATGGTCGCAGAGAAGCCTGAAAAGAAGAAACCGGTCATGCCACCCGGTGGGGGCATGGAAGACATGTATTAGGCTGCTGGTCCCACATCTTCGAGCCATTCAGATCAGGGCTGGAGCCCCCTGGGGCGCATGAGGGGGCTTCCAGCCTATTGTTTGGCCCATGCTTGCCATTGATCAGGCGAAGCCTTTTCCGACTGAGCATCGGTTGCTGATCCCAGTGATCTTCATTGCCATCCCGTGCAATAATCGATTATATAAAGGTTTTATTTCTCCTCCCGTTTGTGAGAGGTGAAGGACCTGGGCCGCGACAAGCTGAAGCTCTCAGTTGCAGGCTTTTTGCATAGGGTGCTCTGGCTGGCCGATGAATGGGTTCGGGTCGATTGGGATGAAACGGCCGGTGTCGTTCCGCA
>CAZEOY010000148.1:0-2658 GCA_964513835.1 uncultured Syntrophobacteraceae bacterium | reverse complement strand
GTTTTGCCCTGGTGCACCTCGCGGTGCGCAGGGTGCTGCAGTTGCGCAATAATGCGCCCTCTTTGGTCCACGCGCCCAAGAACAAGGAGGTGGTGCTGGCTTTGCGCGAAATCGCCGCGGGAAGCGTCAACTGGGAGAACATCAAGGAGTTGGAGGAAGTCAAGGCTCTCCCCGATTCCACCTCCAAGGCGAGGGAGGAGGCCACCCGAAGGGAGGTGGAGGAGTTGCTGGAGACGGAAGCAAGCCCCAAGTACCATGCTGCTGCAGGTTTTGAGGAAGTTGATGCCGACGCCGTCGGAGAAGAGGATTAGCAGGTTGTGGAGTGGTTTCTCGGGCTCGCTGACAGCCGTGCCTGTTTGGAGGGAATGGAGAATTGATGTCAAGAAGTTCAAGGTTGAGCTGCCTCGAAAAGCGTGATCTGCTGAATCAGCATGCCGTCTCCGTTGAGACTCTGATGCGCTGGGGCAAGGCTTCCGAGGAAGTGGAGCTATTCCACGACGCCATCGATTTTTACGAGAAAGCCGGCGTGACTGAGCCCATGGAGAGGATACGGGATCTGGCGCTGGAAGAGGGTGACCTGTTTCTTTTCAGGCGCGCCTGCAGGGCTTTGAAGGTTGAGCCTGATGCCGACCAGTGGCGCATTCTGGCGGAGCGGGCCGGGTCTCTGGGCAAATCAATCTACATGAATGACGCGTTGCGGCTTGCCGGGTTGGAGACGGAACTGCCTGAAGGAGCGCCCGTTGAATGACCGCTCAGAGCCCGCGCTGCAGAGTTTTGTGAGCCGTGATGGGTTCTTGACAAGGCGGGGAGCCATGTTTAGGAAAGGCTTGAAGTTGGTGAGGGGACCTCTTTGTTCTCAAATGTGTAACACTTTCAATTTCTTAGGTTGATTGTCCGAGGTGGCGTGGATTGGTGAGGCTTCAAGCGCGAAGGTCTTGAGGGCCTGGATGCGATGATAATGTAGTGAGGGGCAATGTGCCGGCTCATCAGGTCGATGAGGGAACTCCGGCCAGTCTGGTGGATGACAGATCTTGGGTGGAAGGAACGGGGCTGAATGGACAAACGGGATTACTACGAAGTCTTGGGAGTTTCCAAGCAGGCGGGTGACGAGGAAGTCAAGAAGGCGTATCGAAAACTCGCCCTGAAATACCACCCTGATCGGAATCCGGGAAATAAAGAGGCTGAGGAGAAGTTCAAGGAGGCCGCCGAAGCTTACGAGGTCTTGAGGGATCCCCAGAAGCGCCGCGTCTACGACACCTATGGGCATGAGGGATTGCGCGGAACCGGCTTCAGCGGTTTCGGCGGTTTTGAAGACATTTTCAGTTCATTCGGCGATATTTTTCAGGATTTTTTCTCATTCGGTTTCGGCGGAAGTGGTGGGGGACGTCCCCGCACGGCAGCCCGCCCCGGTGATGATCTGCTTTTTGACATGTCATTGACTTTTGAGGAAGCCATCTTCGGTACCGAGAAAGAAATCCAGATCGAGACCATGGTCGGATGTGATCACTGCGATGGCTCAGGCGCTGAGCCCGGTACTCTGGAAAGTACGTGCCCCCAATGCCAGGGGAGGGGACAGGTCGTTCAGAGCCAGGGCTTTTTCAGGATCAGCACGACCTGTGCGCGCTGTCAGGGGTCCGGCAGGGTGCTCAACTCGCCTTGCGGCGAGTGTCAGGGGCAGGGGCGCGTCCGAAAGCGAAAGAAGGTGCAGGTTAAAGTCCCCGGAGGGGTCGATTCGGGAACGCGCTTGAGATTGAGGGGCGAGGGCGAAAGTGGATTCAGAAAGGGGCAGCCGGGTGATCTGTATGTCCGCCTCAACGTCCAGCCGCACGAGTTCTTTGACCGGGACGGCGACAACCTTTACGGCAAGATAGCCGTTTCCTTTGTTCAGGCTACTCTCGGCGATGAAATCGAGGTGCCGACACTGGATTCCAAAAAGAGTCTGAAGGTCAAGGCAGGTACGCAGCCGGGGACTGTCGTTCGTTTTCCCGGAGAGGGGGCCCCGCGACTTCGTGGGTACGGGCGGGGTGATCTCTATATCGAAATCGACGTCAGAATTCCCACTCAAGTGACGCCCAAACAGGAGCAGCTCCTCCGGGAGTTTGGGGAGCTCGACAAAGAGAAGGGGGAGCATAAGGTCAGAAAATGGCCTTGGAATCGCCGCAAGGAACGCAGCCAGGAGAATCCTTCGGATGCGTCGCGGCAGGCTCATAACTGACCCAGAGGAACGCGGCGAGGAGTTCATTCATGTTTCCGGAAACGAGACCGCGCCGTCAGCGCCAGTTTGAAGAATTCACTGCATCCGAGCTCTGGTGCCCTCGATGCAAGAGGGCCATGCCGGTTCGGAGCCGTCTCCTTTTGGTGCTTCCCGACGGGGAGCTGCACGAGTATCTGTGCCAGGCTTGTGCTGCCTCGGTGGGGACCAAAACGGTTCGTGAAAACCGCCCATCGCAAGTTTTCATTCCATGATCGTTTGACAGTTGACGCCTGGCAGCCCGGGGAGAGCATGCCCGGATCCGGCTTCTCTCATTGTGTGGAGCTCACCATGTGCTGGGGAGTCCGCAACCGACCGCCCGAAGCCGGAGCTCGAAACCAGAAACCAGAAACCAGAAACCAGAACCAAAAACGAGAAACAGCATTCCTGAGAACGAGGATTTACCA
>CAZEOY010000147.1:0-7634 GCA_964513835.1 uncultured Syntrophobacteraceae bacterium | reverse complement strand
CTCAGGTCGAAGGAAAACACTCTGGGGGAACCGTAGTCGCCCGTCAGCAGCTTGAACTTCTTCTTGGGGTTCAGGATTTTCGGTTTCCGGTCTCTGGCGTTGAAGCGCTTCAATTCCGCCGTCAACTGAAGCATTCTGTTGTTCTTGGGTGACTCCACGCGGTCCACCAGGATCTCGATGGCCACGATCCTCCCCTGGTATTCAGGTCGAACATACGGACCGAAGATGGCGTTGAAGTCCAGGTTGATTCGATCTTCAGGAGTCCCGGCCAGAGTATACCAGAAGCCTCCTCCCGTCTTGGAGCGCTTCAGATTCTTCGCCTTGCATGATCCGCTCTCCACCGTGTAACTCCACAGTTGCGGGTCCAGGACTCCCCCTACCCCCCCTGTGTTGGACTTCATTCCGGTGAATGGAGCGCTCAGGGTTCCGTCGTACTCGTCGAGAGACACTCTGTAAGTCTTTGCAGCACAAGCTGTCCGAATCTGCCAGGACATCAGAAGCGATACGACCACCAGGGAATAAACGATCCGAGATCTTTTCAACGGGCTCTCCTTGGGCATGTGGAATGGTGTCCTGTTCATTTCCTCCGCTCGATGCAGGCGTAGGCGCTGTGATTGTGGATGGATTCGAAGTTCTCCACGTCCACCATAAACCACAGCACGTTATTGTCCTGTTTCAACTGCTGGGCGATATCCCGGACCACATCCTCCACGAATTTCGGATTCTGATAGGCCTGCTCGGTGACGAACTTCTCATCGGGTCGCTTGAGCACCGAATAGACCTCGCAGGAAGCTGCTCCCTCCACGAGACGCACCAGGTCCTCTATCCAGATGAAGCGTCTGAAACGAACGGCCAGGCGCACCATGCCCCGCTGGTTGTGAGCCCCATGCTGGCTGATTTCCTTGGAGCAGGGGCACACGGTCGAGATGGGAACATTGACCTCCAGGATCAAGTCATAGCCGTTGCGGTGATCCAGGGAGCCCGTCACGCGACAGCCGTATTCCATGAGCCCCGCCGCTTCAGTGACCGGCGACAGCTTCTTCATGAAATAGGGAAAGGAAAGCTCGAAGTGGGCCGACTGGGCCTGCAACCTCTCCTGCATGGCTTCCAGGACTGTGCTGAATTCCCGGATATCGAGCCGGCCGTGGAACTCGTTCAGGATCTCGATGAACCGACTCATGTGGGTGCCTTTGAACTCCCGCGGCAGATTGACGTACATGTTGATGGAAGCCACCGTGTTCTGCACACCGCAGTTCTTGTCCATCACCGTGATGGGGTAGCGGATGTCCTTGACCCCCACCTTGTCCACATTGATGTTGCGATGGTCCGTCAGGCTCTGTACGTCAATCATGGGGTTTCTCACGGCTGCGGGTTGGTCGATTTGGCCATGGAGGAGAGGTTCCGGGCGATCTCCTCAAGGCCGTCACGGGTCCTGCCTTCGACGCTGTCCGCAAAGACACCCTTCAGGTCGGCGTCGATGATCCCTTCATCGTAAGGGATGAAGCCCAAAAATCGATATTCGGAAAGGCTTTCGGTGAGGAATTGGCGGTCCTTGTCCGAACGCACCTTGTTGCCCACCAGGGCCACCTTCGTGAGCCCGATATCACCGGCCAGCTCCTTGATCTTGAGGGCCGTATCGATGCTTCTGCGCCCGGGCTCCACCACGACGATCAGGCAGTCCACATATTGGGAGGTTGCACGCCCCAGATGCTCGATTCCAGCCTCCATGTCCATGATCACCACTTCGTCGCGGCGCAGGATGAGGTGCTGAACCAGGTTCTTGAGAAGTATGGACTCGGGGCAGACACAGCCGGTGCCCCCCTTCTTGACACCTCCCATGACCATGAGGCGCACTCCGTCTCCGGAAGGTACAGCCAGCTTCTCGGGAAGGTCGTCCACCTTTGGATTCATTTTGAAAAACCCCCCGAAGCTTCCCGGGGTCGATTCCGTCCTTTCCGCCACGAGCTCCTACATCTTGGAGATGGGCAGAATGTCTTTGGCCCCTTTCAGCCCGAGCCCGTGCCCCAGGTTGGCATCGGGATCCGCGTCGATAGCCAGAACCTTCTTGCCCTGTTCCGCAAACCATTTCACAAGAAAAGCCGAAAGAGTTGTCTTGCCAACTCCACCCTTACCGCTGATGGCAATCTTCAAATTCGAATCCTCCTCGTCGCAGCCCCTGATTCAGAAGCTGCGCGACAAACAGACTGAATACCCCATGAAAGCTTCCCGCGCACCAAGAAGTAGATCGTCTCCCCGTCATCTTCGCACCGGACGACGACTGGCAGAACCCTGGAACCTGCATTCCCGAATTCTTGTGACGGCAAGGGGAGCTTGCTTCACTCAAACCTGCGCGGGCTTCCACCCATAGAGAAGCTTTCTGGTCCACACCCTGCTTGAAACGGTTCATCAAGCCCTGGCATTATACGTATTTCAAGGATTTGAAATCAACCGTTACTTCCCACGAGAACATGGTCGCATGGAACGGCAAAGCCGTGCTGCCGGCCTTCACCCGTGACGCCCGGCGTCTTGCGACTCCCGGGTGACATGATTATTCGATAGCACAATGGGATTATACGGTTTTGGATAGGCTTGATTTCGGAGGACCAGTGAGGAGTGGAAATGAGCACGGGTTGTCGGCCTCTGACGAGAGAAATGCTGGGTTTGGCCTTTGATCTGAAGCTGGATGAGGGGAGGCTCACACCGGAATCGGCCAGGCAGGCAGCCGATGAGGAGGCGCGAGCCCACGATGAAGAGCCCATGCTGATTTCGTGGTACGAGGCGGGGAGCGGCCGTCATTCCCCGAGAGTGGAATGCTGCCGGGATGACGTGCCCGGCTGGCTGGCCTACGCCCAATCGCGCGGCGCCGATCTGGTGATCAACATCAACGATCTGAGCTATGTCTTCGTCTACTTGCGTTCGGCCGGTTTCGATCCTGGGCGGGGAGTTCGGCGGTGACCCGGAATCATGTCATGGTCGGCTGTGCGTTTCAGAATAGCCTAGACACATTTCAATGAAAGGAGAACCAAGATGGCGAAACTCCTGCACATACAGGCCAGTCCCATGGGGGATCTTTCGTTTTCCGCCCGAGCCGCAGGGGCCTTTGTGGATGCCTACGCCTCATCGCATGGTGGAGATGCGATTGAGCTCATGGACCTGTGGAAGACCGATCTCCCCCATTTTGATTTCACGGCGGCTTCCGGGAAATACAAGATCATGAGGGGCATGGAGCACTCGAGGGAAGAGGCGCGAGCCTGGGAAGCGGTGATCCGTCTCGTGGAGCACCTCAAATCGGCTGACAAAGTCCTCGTCTCCACAGGGATGTGGAACTTCTCGATCCCATACCGTTTGAAGCAATACCTGGATGCCATCATCCAGCCGGGCCTGACCTTTGCCTTCGATCCCGAAAAGGGCTACTCGGGTCTGGTCACGGGCAAACCGCTTCAGCTCATTCTGGCCAGCGGAGGCGAGTATCCTGCAGGGACACCTGCTGCCGGATTCGATTTTCAGAGGCCTTATCTGGAGATGATTTTTGGGTTCATCGGATTCACCGACATCCGCACTGTGCGGGTCGAAGGCACGTTGACCCCCAATGCGGATTCGAACCTGAATAAGATCATCGAGGAAGCTCGGGCGGCAGGGCAGGCCTTTTGATCATTGAAGGACAACCTCAGCTTCAGCATTCAGGATATGGGCCGTATGCAATCGTCGGGACCTCACCTGCAGTGCTTCGGGAAGACGATCTCGAAGACGGTTCCTTTGTCGCCTGAGATCGTCATCCGTCCCTCCAGTTGGCGGGTGAGATTGCGTACCAGGAGCAATCCGAGCGTCTCCGGGCTCTCTGGGTCGAACTCGGCCGGAAATCCAACCCCGCTGTCTGCCACCCGCAGGACCAGCATGTCTTCCGGGGCGGTCTTCAGCTCGACCAGAACCTCCCCCTCCGTCGCATGAGGGAAGGCGTGCTTGAAGGCGTTGGACACCAGCTCACTGATAATCAAGCCGGCCGGGATGGCCCGGTCAAGGTCCAGGGTCACCTCGGCCACCTCGTGCCGCAGCCTGACATTCACCGCATCAGACGCATATGAGCGGGCCACATGGGCGCAAACGCTCTTCACATATTGGGGGAAGCCGACTTTCGCAAGGTTCCCGGAACGATACAACGTCTCATGCAAAAGGGCCATGGAACGCACACGGTTCTGGGTGTCACGCAGGAACCCGAGGACCTCCGGGCTTTGGGCTTTGCGCGACTGGAGCTTCAAAAGGCTGCTGATGACCTGCAGGTTATTCTTGACCCGGTGATGTACCTCCTTGAGCAGCGATTCCTTCTCTTCCAGCGAGCTCCTCAATTCGTTCTCCGCCCGCTTGCGCTCGGTGATATCCACCAGCACACCGATGGTGCCAGCATAGTCCCCCTTGTCGTCAAGCAACGCAATGTGTGAGGCTTCGAAGGCGCCGCCTGCCGGGAAAGACAGCTCCAAAACGAAGGTCTCTCCAGCCATCGCGCGGCGCAAGGCGGCGATCGCTTCGGGTTGATCGCCATAGATCTCATAGATCGTTTTTCCCACAATCTCTCCGGGCTCGAGACCAAGGCCGGCAAGCCCCTTGCCCTCAGAGAGCGTGAAGACTCCGTCGCGATCGATGCTGTAAAGTACGACCGGTGCGCCATTTACAACCGTCTGGAGGCGCTGCATACTATCCCGCAAGGCCTCCTCAGCCCGTTTTCGCTCGGTGATGTCGAGATAAACGGCCATGAGCAAACGATGGCCGGTCCTGCCGATGAAACGGCCGAATAACGAACAGTCCAGCACGGCCCCGTCGTGGCGCCGCAGGAGGGTCTCGAAGCCCGTGACGTCATGGTGTCTTTTGGCCATTTCCACAAAACGGCTGCGGTCATCGGGATCAACCCAGAGGCCAATATCGGCACCGCTCCGGCCTTCCGCCTGTTCCCGCGGATACCTGAAGGTCTGATACCAGGCCTCGTTCCAGGTGGTCCCCCGGTACCCATCCGCATCCGAGGCATAGGCCATCGGGACCGGCGCCGACTGAAAGAGCTGGGTGAAACGGCTCTCGCTCTCCCTGAGCGATTCCTCGACCCTCTTGCGCTCCAGCACTTCTTCGGCGAGGGCGACATTCCTCTGCTCCAGTTCGGCCGTGCGCTCCGCCACACGTTGTTCGAGCTCCGATTTGGCCTCGCGCAGTGCAGCCTCCGCCCGCCCGCGCTCGGCAACCTCGACGGAAAGACGCCGATTCCAATAAAAGAAGACCAGGAGCAACACTGCGGCGCCGGCGAGGATTTTCCAGATGAGTGAGTGGTCCGGCCTATGGGCAACCGGCACGGTGGCCCATTTCTCGAAAAAGCGGTTGCGATCCGCCTCCGGTATGGCTCTGATCGCTTTTTGCAGAATGGAAGCCAGAACGGGCTGCTGTTTCGAGGCGGCCATCGACATCTCGTAGCGGAAAGGGGTCTCACCCACCACGTGGATATTTCTGAATCCAAGGCGATTCAGCGCGTAACTTCCAGGTGCGAGAGCGTCAATGTAGGCGTACGCCCTTCCCTCTGAGAGAATGTTGAGCCCGTGTTCCAGATTCCGAACGGGAACGAGCACGATCTCGGGGTATTCCTCGGCGAGGAAATCTCGGACGGCGTAGCCCTCGACAGCGGCGACGAGATGCCCCTTTAGCGTGGTCAGGTCGGCATAGTTAACATCCGTGCGTGTAAAGATGACTGTGGGAATGGATAGGTAGGGTTCCGTGAAATGCATGAAGGACCGTCGCTGAGGGGTGTCACGGACGCAGGAGGCCATGTGGAGACGACCGTCTTTGAGCTCATCCATCATCTCAGCCCAACTCATCCCCGAAGGCGTCTCAAACCTCACGTGAAGCATCTGCTCCAGCCGACTGAGATACTCGGAGGTAATGCCGCTCCGCCGCCCCCTGTCGTCGACGAACTCGACGGGCGCCCAAGCGGCATCAGCAGCATTCCGTATAACCGGATGGCTGGCGAGCCATTGCCGCTCCTCGGGGGAGAGATCGATGGCGGCGTCCTCCGCAGCACCCACGCCGATCCATTTCTGGCGGATCTGCTGATGCTCCTCGGGGGTGATGGAAGCCAGGGCCTTGTCCAGGATCGAAACCAGGATCGGCCAGTCGTCGCGCACCCCCATGCGCTGACCCTCTGTCTCGAAGGGAGCGATTCCGGCAACTTTGAGATTGAGAAAATTGTATTCACTGATCTTGTAGATCAGGGACGGCAGATCGCTGACAACGGCTTCGGCCTCACCCTTGGATACCTTGTTGAGGCCGTCCAGAACCGTGTCGACATACATCGGGATGACGTCCGACTGACTGGCCAGCGTGAGCTCCGTGAAAGAATAGCCCTTGACGAGGGCAACAGTCTTTCCGGCCAGCGAAGTGAGCCCCTCGATGCTACCGTGATCCAGTCGGGTGACGACAGCGACGGAGTACTTGATGTAGGGCTGTGTGAACAGGAGATACCGGGTGCGCTCGGGGGTCAGCGTGATGGCCGGAGCGAGGTCCAGAGTCTTCTCCTGGAGACCGGCAAGGACCTGCTCCCAGGAGAGACCGGGCTGGACTTCCATGCCAATGCTGAGCCGGCCGCTGATCAGCTTGACATAGTCTGCGGCAATGCCCGAATAACGCCCTGCGGGATCGATGAGTTCGTAGGGAGGCCAGGCAGGATCCACTCCAAGCTTCAATACCGGATGCTCCCTCAGCCAGGCAGCCTCTTCACGGGTGAGCGGCACGGCCCTGGAGTCATCCCCTCCCTCGCCGGAGACCGCTTGCTGTGCATTGTGGGGCCCTGCTCCCCCTTCCCTTGCCGTCGCCCCCAAAGAACAGACCGGAAGCAGCACGGCCAGGATGGCGATTGCTGCAATGCCCATGCACCTTTGGACCTTACGGCCACCCATCATGCCGATCCTTTTGACCCTCTGCGGCCTTCTGGCACGCGGTATTCCTTGAACAGTCCATTGGACGGGGATAAACCTCGTTCCTGCAGGCACCAATCTTCTATTTGGATGGGCCTGGATGGGGCCTGCCCATCAAACAATCAGGCAATCCCCCGCAACGCCTCGCGCAGCCTGGCGACCTGGTAGGGTTTCTGAATGAACCCGGCCAGACCCTTTCCCGCAAATCGCGCCGCGATCTCATGTTCGCTGTATCCGCTCGATAGAATGACGCGCACCCCGGGATCGATCCGCCGAAGCTCCCGGAAAGCCTCCTCGCCGTTCATGTGGGGCATCGTGAGATCCAGGAGCACCAAGGCGATTTCATGCCCCAGGGTCCGGTAGATCTCGACGGCCTCCCTTCCATCCCCCGCCGTGATCACGGAAAACCCGAGTCTTTCGAGCATCAGCCGCGCCACTCCCAGGATCGGCTCTTCATCATCCACCAGGAGAATGGTGCCGCTGCCGCGCCATTCCCTGCTCGGCCCGACCTCTCTTGTGCGAGGCTCATCGGCCTTGACCGAGGCCGGGAAGAGAATCCGGAACAGAGTCCCTTTCCCGGGCTCGCTGTAGACTTTGAGACTCCCCTTGTGGCCTCGCACAATCCCAAGGACGGCGGACATTCCCAATCCTCGCCCAGTAAACTTGGTCGTGAAGAACGGCTCGAAGATT
>CAZEOY010000146.1:2888-7634 GCA_964513835.1 uncultured Syntrophobacteraceae bacterium | reverse complement strand
GCGAAAGCATGCATCAGCTCCCTCTGTACTCTCCCAGCATGTAAAGATAAATGGCCCTTGCCTCCGCCTCGGGAAGCCGATCTTCGGAAAACGGGGGCATGACGGTATTGGAGCCGTCCCGAGCCTTGGGATTTCGAATATAGGTCAGGAATGTCTCGAAATCCTTCAGCTGGGGCGCATTCCTGGGAGCCAGCTTCGGTTTGAACGGATTCTCCCCGTTGGGATGGCACGATACACACGCCCTGACAAAGGCCTCCGCACCTTCCTGGCCCGACATCGACACAGGGGGTTCAGGAATTTTGAGGTGCGAGAAGACGAGCTCCCCGCCAAAATAGCCCAGTCCTGCTGATGTCAGAAAGCCCAGGAGGAGAAAGAAGATGAGCGTTCTCCTCACGATGTGAGCCCTTTTCTCCAGAAGCAGGCAAATGAGAAGGATGACCGCCAAAATCGGGGCCAGTAAAATCTTCATCCGGATGGGGAACAGCCAGGCCCCTCCGTAGAAATGAAGCCAGTCGATGACGCCAAAGACAGCTGCAGGGAAAACGCTGATGAAGGCCAGTACCGTGCAGTGTCTCGCAGTGGGAATCAGGGACGTTTTGCCCAGCAAACGAGCCAGAATTGCGAAGATGAAGGCTCCGACCATCATGCCTAAAGGAAGGTGTGTCATGGGAGCATGCAGTGGATGTGCGTAGCCCATCTCCCTGAGAAATCCATAGAGTGATTCAATCATTTTTTATACCGCTCCATTCGTGCAGCGAGGAACCCTCAGGCAGCCCGAGGTGTTGGCGAATGGTCTTCCTGAACCACTTCCCAACGGTTCATAATTGCTTTTAGCTCATTTGAACCGTCAAGAACAGCCCAGTTTCTTGATCGGGCCATGACCCCGTCCGTGTTCGTGTCCTTCATTTCACCGCTGGGAGTGTCCCTTGCATTCCCGATGCTCGAATACGAGATCCTTCGCTCCAAGGGAGGCTTTCTGTCTGATTTTGAAAACGAGGAGCAGAATTTGTTTGGCATTTTTTTGGCATGCTCCGACTCTTCGTTCTTGAGTTTATGTGGATCCGGCAGTATCTAATCTCGATCGCCCGGGACGGCCTCGAGGCTGACGAGTGTCGGAGCCGGGACGTAAGGAATAGAATACCGACCAGCTTTTCGGACAGACAGGATTCATTTTTGACGCAATCTATCACACGGGGAGCGTATAAAGACGCGGGGTTTGCAGGGCTCCCGACTTGGGGATCAAGCTCATGAGCACTCAGAGTCCCAGACAAGACATTGAACGGCTGTCACTGATCATGATTGATGTTCTCAAAGCTCTTTCGGCAGCTCGACAGCCCCTGACACCTACCTCTCTTCAAAAGGCCTTCTCGGAAACGGCGTCGCTCCTGGAGCTTCTAGCTCCACCCTCTCCCCCGTCGCCAAGATGGACGCACAAACGCGAGCAGGTTCAGCCCCCCACGTTGACGGATACAGCCGATCTGGATGCCCTTCGCACCGAATTGCAGGACAAACAAGAAGCGGAGAAGCGCCTCTTGAGACAGGCAGCGGGTCTGGATGCAGAGATCGCACGAATCCGGTATTTCTACAAACGGGCCATGCTGACCCTTCTTGCCCTGACCGACGACCCCAAGAACCAGCATCTCATGTCCGAAATCGAGGAGCTTCGTCAGCTGATTTCTGTGGAAGCCGATGTGGAGACTCAGTTTCAGTGCCTTCAGAAGCTCAAGGAAAGAGTCATCAAGGAGGCTCCCGAAGAGGATCGAATCCAGGAATTGCCGCAACTGGACCCAAATGCCCAGTGGCTCCAGCACTCATCCCTGGAAATTGAGACAGACTCCGTCAAGAAGGAACATCCCTACGCCATTCTGGTCAAGAATGCATTTCTCAAGATTTTGAACCAGTTTGAACTGGTGAGCGAACAGGCGGATCCGGAACGCTACGTGGATCTGCGGAAGCGATTGACGGAATGTCAGGACTTGGACGCTGTCGTTGCCATCGGCGAAGAGATCGTTGGGCTGGTCCGGTCTTACATGGGGAGAGTGGTTCGTGAGCAGGATCAGGTCACCAACTTCGCCCGGGAAGTCGGAAAGAACCTGCTGGATGTGGAAAAGCACTTGATGAGCTATCTCAAGAGTGCCAAGGACGGCCAGCAAGCGAATTTCGAGTTTCATCAGACTCTCGGAGGGCAGATGGAGGGTATCCGCGAGTCCTTTGTGATCGGACAATCCATCAATGAGATCCGGGGATTTGTCTTTGCCAAGCTCGCCGTGATCAGAAATGTCATTGAGAACAAATCCAGGGAAGACGAAGCCCGATATCAAAAGGCCTGCACTGAAATCGAAGATCTTCAGAAGAACATTCGAACTATGAAGGAGGAGATTGGACAGGCGAAAGAGCGAACGAAAACCTTGGAGCGTGAAGTGCTGCTGGACGGCCTGACGGGTATCCACAATCGGCGCGCCTACGAACAGCATATCATGGAGGAGATGCAGCGATTCCGGCGCTACCAGCAGACCTTTTCACTCATTCTCTTCGACGTGGACCGCTTCAAGGACCTCAATGATCGGTTCGGACACAGGGCGGGGGACAAGTGCCTCAAGGAAATCATCAATCGGATCAAGTTGTGCATTCGCAACACCGACTTTCTCTCCCGCTACGGGGGGGAGGAGTTCGCCATCATTCTTCCGGGAACCAATCGGGAGGGTGCCTGCATCGTGGCGGAAAAGGTCCGTCGCGCCATTGAAATGACTCGATTCTATTTCCAGAATCAAGCCATACCCGTCACCATCAGCCTGGGAGTCACTGAGGTCCGGGAGGCAGATCCGGAGCCGGAAACCGTCTTCGCCCGCGCCGACGATGCCATGTACAGGGCAAAACGGGAAGGTCGCAACCGGGTTTGCGCTCTCTGATACAGTGGGGCTCATGTTCATGAAGCGGTTGCTCATAACAGGTGCCGGCGGCTTTCTAGGCTGGAATCTTTGCCGGGAATTGAGGGAACGATGGGAAATCGTGGGAGCGGCGCGATCGCGCCCGGTGCCCATGGAATCTGTCCGCTCTGTTGTGATCGATCTTACAGATCCTTCTGCAGTGAGGCGCATGCTCCTTGACGTGCATCCCGATGGGGTCATCCATGCCGCTGCTGCAGCGAAACCCGACTACTGCCAGCTACACCCAAAGGAATCGGCGAGGATCAATGTGGACGTTCCGATCCTCCTGGCCGACCTGTGTGCCGATGCCGGAATTCCCCTGGTCTTCACATCTTCGGACCTGGTCTTCGATGGTCGAAATCCACCCTACAGAGAAAACGATCCCGTTTCACCGTTGAGCGTTTACGGGGAACAGAAGGTGAGGGCTGAAGAGGAGATCCTGCAACGCCATCCGGCAGCGGCAGTTTGCAGGATGGCCCTGATGTTCGGAAACGGAGGTCCTCACGGGGCGAGCTTCCTGGAGCCGATGGTTCGAGCCATGCGACAGGGTGAGGAGCTGAAGCTTTTCACAGATGAATTGCGGACTCCCATCAGCGGACGGGATGCGGCATTGGGGCTAGAGCTGGCCATCCGGAAAGCTTCGGGGCTTTTGCACCTCGGAGGACCCGAACGGATATCCCGCTATGCTTTTGGCTCTATGATTTCAGAGGTTTTTGATGTTCACGAGCCACGGTTCACTCCCGCTCTTCAGTCCGAAGTCTCGACACCGGCACCCCGGCCTCCTGATGTCTCCCTCGACTCCTCCAAAGCCCTTCGCCTGGGTTTCAGGCAGACACCGCTCCAAAAATCTCTCCGGGAGCTGACGGCTGGATTCGGAGAGTCTTTCCAAAAGCTGTAGTTCGTAGCTTTGTCGTCGTTCAGAAGATGCGAATCGGCGCCAGCTCTACCATTCCGTCCTGTGCCGTGGCGATCGCCCTGTTCTTTTGGGGTGCCGAGGACCATGAGAGTGTTCATGAAGTCCCCCAGTGCCTGATTTCAACAGCATTGCCCCCGTGATCATGTCATCATCTCCTTCAACTCCGCCATTGCACGCTCGTACAGTTCGGTCTCACCGATTCTGCCATTGACGAAATCACTCCAGGTCGAGAAGTTATGGAAGAAGTGGACTCCTACGCCGGCATCTTTGCAGGCTTTCCGATAGATCCTGTTTGCCAGTGCAGCGCGCTCCTTTTTCTCATCATCATGCAGGTTTTCGTTCACGTCCTCTTTCTCGATGACCAGATACTTCCCAAAGCTCTGAGCCAGCTGTTCGATTTCCCGACGCGCCTCTGCATCCAGCTGAGTTTGATCGATCTCTCCATCCACGTATTTGTTCCATGCGGTGAAATCGTCCCAGGCTGAGACCTGGACTCCAGAGTCTTGACATGCCTGATTGCAGAGCTCCCTTGCACGAACCGAACGATCCTCCTCCGAATCCTCAGGGAGGATGGCCTCACATTCCGGCGCTTCATTTTCACTCAAGGTCTTCTCCTCTGCGGTTTTGTCACGAGCGATCCTCTTCCTGGTTTCGATAGAGTGACATGATCTCGTCTCGAGTGACCAGCGCCAACACTTCGGGGATTTGGCTGATGATATTCTCGCGGCCGTTCATCTCCTGACGGTCCACCAGCACGACGACCCGCACCACCTCCAGTCGAGCCTCCCGACATGCGGCGATGGCCTGGAGGGTTGAGCCGCCGGTGGTGACCACATCATCCACAACCACCACGCGATCGCCCGGACGGACTTTTCCCTCGATGAGGCTGGCCGTACCATGCTC
>CAZEOY010000146.1:810-2878 GCA_964513835.1 uncultured Syntrophobacteraceae bacterium | reverse complement strand
CATGCTCTTTCTGCTTCTTGCGCACCACGAAGGATTGAATTGGTCGCTCATGGAGCCACGATGAATAAGCCACAGCATTGGCGATGGGGTCGGCACCGAGCGTCAGACCGCCGATGGCCTGCACATCGATGTCCCGTATGGCCTGAAAGATCAGGTTGCCTATCAGGTACTGACCTTCCGGATCCAGGGTGACTCTTTTGCAGTTGAAATAGAACTGACTCATTCCTCCACTGACCAGCTTGAATGAGGCATCTTCAGAAAACTGAAACGCATGTTCCAAAATCAGCTGCTTCAGTCTTGTCCTCATTCTTTCGGCATCGAAATCCGTCTTCATCAACCCCCCTCCGGCGGAGTCGCGTTTGATTCCTCGAATATTCTGGAGCGGAACCAGCCAGTTTTTAGCTTGTGCCTATCATCCATATCAATACTTGAGGGGAATGTGAAGGAGCTTATGTGGTGGATATTTAACGCTCGCGGGCGAGCTTCGAGACGATTCCCGCCAGGAGGGCCGTCCGGGGAGCGAGGCTCTCGACTTCGATGCGCTCGTTGTCGCCGCACATATCGTAGGTTAGCGGGCCCAGACCGTCCAGGGTCGCAATTCCCAGGGCGGACGTGAAACACCCGTCCGAGCCGCCGTACTCCTCGATGGGGTCGAGATCCGTGTCGATTTCCCCGGCCACGGTTCTGGCCACCTGCAGGAGATGCTCGGTGCCGGCATTGGGCTCCAAGGGCGGCCGGGTCAGCTTGCCTTCCAGATCGATGCGGATGCCCGGGAGGATAGGTGTTCCGGCGACCTTTCTCACAGCGGCTTCGACGGCCTCCATGCGCGCCGCATCCCGAACCCTGACGTCGATGTCCGCACGGGCTTCGGCCGCCGTCACCTGGCGGGAGCGCCCGCCCCGCACCAGGTTCACCGAAACCTTCACCCCCGCCACGGGATCGGACAAAGCCTCCAGAGCGAGAATCTTCAGGGCCAGTTCCCGGCAGGCATTGATGCCGTCCGAATCGGGTTTGAGCACATGGGCCGGCTTCCCGTGGATGGTGAGGTAGAAGGAGCCGAGGCCCCATCTCCGAACAGCCACGGAACCGGGTCTGGACGACGGCTCCATGACGAGCACCCATGACGAGCGCCGGGCGATTTCTTCGATGTAAGGCCGCCCCCGAACGCTGCCGATTTCCTCGTCTCCCGTAAGGAAAACGGAAATCGGGGGCGTGTCATGCTCAAGATCCTGGAGCACCTTGAGGGCATAGAGCATCTGCACGATGCCGCCCTTGATGTCGCCAACTCCGGGGCCATAGGCATAGGCACCCTCTACTCGGAACGGATTTGCGGCAGCTGTTCCCTCGGGGAAAACGGTATCCAGATGGGCGGAGAGGAAGAGCCGGCGCGTTCCCGTTCCGACCCTGTCGCCCCGGACGTGGCTGCCGCACTCGCTTTCAGTGACGATCGACGTCTCGAACCCCAGGGATTTCAGTTCGTTTGCCAGTATTCTGCCGCAGGCATCGATGCCTTCCTTGTAGTAGGAACCGCTGTCCATGTTGACGAGGAATTCGAGCAGAGCCAGCATCTCCGGCTCTCTCGCCCTTACTGCCTTGAGGATTTCGCGTGTATTTGTGTCCATGGCATGCTCCCGATTTTTTGGGGGAAGGGGTGTTTCCAGTTTCTGGTTTCTGTTCACATCCATCCTGATCTGTCATATATTTCAAGAATATAGGAAAACTTGCCCATAATGTAAACTCGAAGCCCACACGGCCGGTCACGTGCGGCATGGTTCGTGACGGAAGGAGGTTCAGCATATGGTTGATTCTTCAAGGGAACATCTCCTCACTGACCTTCAAATCGGCTTCGGAAGGGCTCGGCCCGTTCGGGCGCCGAGGGGTGCCGCGCTGCACTGCAAGGGCTGGCATCAGGAAGCGGCTCTCCGGATGCTCTGCAACAACCTGGACCCCGAGTGCGGCGAGAAGCCTGATGAGCTCATAGTCTACGGCGGCACCGGGCGGGCCGCACGAAACTGGGAGTGCTTCGACGCCATTGTACGCACCCTGCTGGATCTGGAAGACGACGAAA
>CAZEOY010000146.1:0-800 GCA_964513835.1 uncultured Syntrophobacteraceae bacterium | reverse complement strand
CCCGTGGGTGTGCTGAGGACCCATTCATGGTCGCCCCGCGTGCTCATTGCCAACTCGAACCTGGTCCCCCGCTGGGCCGACTGGGAGCACTTCCATGAACTCGAGCGCAAAGGCCTCATGATGTACGGCCAGATGACGGCCGGCTCCTGGATCTACATCGGGACCCAGGGCATCCTGCAGGGGACGTACGAAACCCTTGCCTCCCTGGCTGCACAGCACTTTGGCGGGACCCTCAAGGGAAGAATCACGGTGAGCGGGGGTCTTGGCGGAATGGGAGGAGCGCAGCCGCTGGCGGTCACGTTGAACGGAGGGGTTTTCGTGGGCGTCGAGGTGGACCGGAGTCGGATCCGGCGGCGTCTGGACACCCTCTACCTGGACAAGATGACGGAGGACCTGGAGGAGGCGATCCACATGAGCCGAGCTGCGGCTGAAGAGGGGGAACCGCTTTCCATCGGGCTCCTGGGCAATGCGGCCGAAGCTCTCCCGAGGATGATCGAGCTGGGCTTCATTCCGGACGTGGTGACCGACCAGACCAGCGCCCACGACGAGCTCAACGGATATGTGCCGACGGGCGTCCCCTATGAAGAAGCCCTGGAGATGCGCCGATCGAACCCCGAGCGATACATCGACATGGCCCTGGATTCCATGGCCGTCCACTGCCGCGCCATCCTGGAGATGCGCAGGCGCGGCGCAGTGGCCTTCGACTACGGCAACAACCTGCGCGGCCAGGCCTTGAAACGGGGCGTCGAAAACGCCTTCGATTACCCGGGTTTCGTGCCGGCCTACATCCGTCCCCTTTT
>CAZEOY010000145.1:0-7636 GCA_964513835.1 uncultured Syntrophobacteraceae bacterium | reverse complement strand
CTTCTCCGGGGTAAGGAGTACGCGCTTCTTCTCCCCAGGTGCCATGCCAAGAGCGGTCTCCCCCAGCCCCGGCGGATCAGACTGGCCGCCTGCTATAATCTCGACCGGCGATGTTGGACAGGGCTGCGGGAAATCATGGACTTTCTTTGCTGAGAGATCGGATGCGATCTCGGCGGAGGTAGTCCGAACGAGTGTTCCATCTTCGAGCCTGGCCGTGTAGTTCACCCTCACCAAGTCTCCGAGCTGGACTCTAAGGGGATTCTCATCTTGAGATGCTGGGTCTCCTTCGGTCAGCGACTGGATTGCTTTCTGGACGACGTCCTCCAAAGATGGCTTCGTAGTCGCCCCGGACTGCCCTTCTGGCCCACGGGCTCTCGCAGACTGGAGGTCGCCCGCTGCCTCTGGGCCGCGCGAGAGACCAGGCGTGAGGGCGGTACAGCCGATTGCGGCCCAAAGGGCACAGAATGCTATCCTCAAGCCTCTTCTCATCATGAACCGCTTCCTTCCGCTTTTGACTTTTCCTGGGATACGCCCAGGATCGAAACGTCGCAAGACAGCGCTTCTCCGGCAAAGGGAATGCCATAGTCAATGGTGATCATTTGTTCGTCCACATCGTTAATGACACCCACATAAGGCCCCGAACGCACCAAGGATCCCTTGCGGGCCTCGATGACGATGGAATAATGGTCTTCAAGCTCCTCAACCACGCCCGGACCAAAAGGGGTCTCGACCCTGGATCCCGGTTGTGCCCGGAAGGTTATGACGACCTCCCTCTCAGTGACTGAGGCCACCTCACCCGGTAAGGCAGGATCGAGCACAAAGGACTGCCCCGGTGCGGGGTCTTTCCCCGCGCGAGTTTTGTACTGTTCAACCGGCATACGCATTTCTTTTGGCCGCTTGCGAATCCGGGCGATCTTGAGGACCTGATCGGGGGTCCTTTTGAACCGCGTCGCTTCCGGGCGAAGCTCCACATGGATCTTCTCGCCCTCTCTCATTCCGACCAATTCTTCGGCAAGGCATAAGGACACCAAATCCTCGAACGCCATGTCGAGTGGATCCACTGCGGCGGCTTTCTTTGTGCCCGCGTTGTGCCGAACGGGCTTACCGTTATCCCGAGCAATGAAAAAGGCGGCTTTGCTTAGCGAGTCATCCTTGGCGATGCTCTGTTCAGTGCTCACCCACACCTCACCTGCCCGCGTGCGGCATGTGAAATGGAATTCGACCATATCTCCCGCATGAACGGTCGAGGATTCCCCGGCAGATGGTGTTGGAGTCGCAAGCAGAAGTGTGAATATTAGACTGTTAACAAGCCCTGCACGTAAATCCATGCGTAATATCCTCTCGGCTTTAACTTCATACCCAGGTGCTGCCAGCCAAAGAGTTCAGTTGGCGGCAGCATTGCTAATCACTCGGCAACCAGTGAAGCAATTTGGCATTAGATCATGGCCATGCCTACTCGCCCCCCAGAAACAATGGCTCCACCTCATGGGTGGTGAATCTGAAAATAATGCGCCCATGGTCAAGATGTCGTTGATCAGAAGAGGATCACTCCATCGAAACAGCTTGCATCGGCCATTTGGCGCGAAAAAGGTATTGAGCAGTTTACAAGGGAAATGTTACGCGCACGTGCTCAGCTCGTCACAGTTGTGTGAACAGTTGAGCGGTTGGTGTCATAAGGATGCAGCCAGACTGGCGTGTTCTCGTGCGGGGTTACCCAGCATGGGCATCCGCTCAACCCTTGAAATGCAAGACCTGATAAGATCTTATGAAGCCTAACGGACTGAAAGCGCAGAGTCAAAGTGTTCAGCCATTAACTGCCTCCAGTCTGTGGATGGAACCAGTTCGTGACCACCCAGGGGCAGCTCGGGCTCAACTTGGATGATCGCGCCCATCATCTTCTCCGGGATGGAGAACAGGTCGTCGTAGGTTGCCTTGCTTTATGCGAGCTCGGCCATCGAGATCCTCTCCTCGTTCAGGTTCTTGCGACTGGAGCAGCGGCGAAGTGTGCGCCGCCGGGAATAGCACGGCCTGAGTACTGCTCACATGAACAAACCGACCCAATTTCTCGTTCATCATCCCCGCAGGCTTGCGGCGGTGATCCAGGGATCTCAAAACCCCTGGATTCGCGCCAGTGAACCCACTGTTGCGTGCGATTGCCCTGCAGCTTCGAGCATTGAGAGTCTATATAGGACGGTACTACATAAACGTCCAAATGCTTCGGCAAGGGCTTGAAGGCGGTCAGAGAGCACCAACTTTCGTTCTGGGATGCGATGTTGTGGGCCGCTGTCCTGGAGGCAGGAGTCAAGGTCCTGGTGAGTGAGGATTTTCAGCATGACCGCGTCCTTGAAGACCTGCGATTCTGTAATCCCTTTGTGATCGAAAATCCACTGTTGGACCTCTTCGGTTCTCAAGTCCCTAAACATCCGGAACTTTCGGGCAAAGGAACGTGAACTCATCCCGGACCAGTCGATCAGAGATTGTCGAACGTTTAAGGAGGGGGACAAGGTGAGGATAGAGCCGGTCACCGAAGCCACCTGTCTTGCCAACTTCGAATTGCCCTGGGAGCACAGAGGCCCCGCTGATCGGACCATTGTCGCCACCGCGACTCTGCTCCAGTGGGGGGCCCCCTTTTGTCACCTCGGATCGACTCATTCAGGCCTTCTATGGCCCCTCCATTTGGTGAATGGGCCAGCCAGGTCTGGAGGGTTCAGACCCTCGCATCACTTCGATCTTATCTGCCCCGTTCCCCGCTCTCCTGTAGACAGAGATTGGCAGGTTCGAGCTTGATTCCTTGGAGGGGCTCGGCCCGCACCCGCTCCCCTTCGGAATGTTCCCCAGGACGAGCCATCTGCCGGAGCCCCCTTTGAAGATCTCCAGGGTCTTCCAGGCGGGGTCGATGAGCCAGGCGTCCGACGTCCGCTCATCACTTCCGATCGGCCCCATCCAAGCCTTCCACGGCACCGCGATCTGGTGAGAAGGACGATCAGAAGATGTATCGTCCAGGGCAAGCCACTGTTCATCGATCACAGGAGAATGCCGACGGAACAGGCATCTTACTTGACCGCACTCCCCAGCATTCCGCAGACCGGTTCAACTCCTCCAAACCAGGAACCGTGAACGCTGAACGGGAAACAGAAAACCGGAAAACTAAAAGCCGGCATTCACATCGAACTGGAAGATGTCGATGGAGAGCGGCGGGCCTGAAATCTCATTGGATGTCATCCATTTTGCGGTAAGCCACACATTCTTGTAGAGGCCCAGCTCGGCGCCCAGGATCCAGCCTTCAGCGTTGGTGCCGCCGCCGTGGAAATCCGAGTCGGTGAAAGCGTCGATGACCGCATCGGCCTCGAGGTGCCTGTAGGTCAGGTAGGCGCACCACTCCCTGAAGTTACGGGCTTTGGGGTACCCGACCTGCAGGCCCACCGAGTAGCCTTCCGTCTCCTCCGGGACGTTGGAAATGCCAGTGCGTCGCGCCACGTCGTTCTTGTCAAACCCAAGGTTCCTCACATAATCTCCTACCACGATGACATGGATGGGCTTCCAGAAGCCGATGTCCACCTGACCGGTCACGTTGAGCTCCTGGAACTCGGAGGCCAGGGCCACCCGGATCCCCTGGGGCTCGATGTTGAAAAGGGTGTTCCCCTTCTGGACGAAGAGGGGGGCGGTGTGGTCATTTTCATCAGGACGCCGGACGGTGTTGGCGATGCCGACGGTATTCACATAGTCGTAGTAGGCCACGCCCACCTTGGCGGTCACATCGGGGTCGGGCTTATACTGAGCTCCACCCTGGACGCCGAAGAGCCACTTGTCACGCTCCGTGAGCTCCATCTCCTGCAGCGGGAACGCCCCGGCGGTCAGGAAGGCCTGCCACTGTTCCGAGAATTCGCGCGTGTAGCTCCCCGCGACCCCCTCGAAGTTGATGTCGTGATCCCACACCATGTCCGTGTAGAACCAGGGATTGGGAAGGCGCCCCCCCCAGAAGCTCAGGTTCTGAATCGGTTTCCACTGCAGGTAGGCCTGGTCCATAACGATGCCGTCCTTGTTGAAGTAGTCGCCCAGAGTGTCGTTGGTGGAAACGGGATCCTTCTCATTGCCGGTGGAAACCCTCATGTTGGCCGTGAGCGTCTCGTGGATTTTGGCCTGCATGCTCAAACGGGCGCGGATGCGAAACCGGTTTTGGTCTTGCGTGGTGTTGAGGAGGTCTCCGGAAACGGTGCCGTTGTCTCCAACTTTGAGGAGCAATGCGTTGTTCTTGTTGTAGTAATTTCCCTGGTAGCGCAGCCGGATGTCGCCCCCGAAGCGGATGCGCTGGGCCCAGTCGGGGGATGAGGCCACCTTGGCGTCTTTCGCCTTTTCCTCCTGGATTTCAGCCTTCACCCGTGTCTGGACATCCTGCCGGATCTCCTTGGCGACCTTTTTAGAAATGCGCTTGACGACCTCGTCTTCTGCGGCCGTTGGAACCAGGGACACGGTCCCCTCCCGACCGGGGGTGGGCTGCCCGTATCTGGCGAGGAACTGCTCCGCCTCCTCTGGGCTGATGACCCCCTTCTGCTGCAAAAGGTCGATGACGGCGCTCGTGTCCAGGCCTTCCGAACCGGCCCCACGGGATTTCTCCATGAGGGACTGGGCTTCACCTTCGGTGATGACGCCTTTCATTTTGAGGAGCTCGATCATCCCCCCCATGGGATTGGGGGAGCCAACCGAGGGCGCCTTGCCCTGCGCCAGAGCCGAGGACACCATGAGTAATGCGAAAATGAGCACGACCAATCCGGTAATTTCGTTTAGAAACTTACTCATAATACCCTCTCCCATGGCATTCAAAATGGGCTTCCCGCCCCAAGGGCGCAAAGACCGCAAAGATTTTCTCACGGGCTCAACCGCGCTTGTCCCTGGTGCGCAGTGCAAGGCTCTGTGAAATCTTTCGCCAATCCTGACGATCAATATTTAAACTTGACCTGGAAATAAAAACGGTTCGTGCCCGCCTCGGTGTGGTCCGCATCCGAGAGGGCGACGGCCCAGCAGACATCGTAGTCGAAGTGGCGCGTCACATTCCCACGCAAGCCGACTCCCGTGCCGTTGATGAAGAAGTCGTCGTTCTGGAGCGGCAGCTCATCCTGGATGAAGAGACTTGCCTGGTCGTAGAAAGCGTAGGGGGCCGCCCGCACCCTCTCGCTGACCTTGAACGGCCTGGCCAGATCCGGCGCATTCAACTCTACGGAGAGGTGGAAGGCATCGTCCCCCAGGATCTCACTCTCCAGGTAACCGCGCACACTCTCCATGCCGCCGGCGGCATACTGCTCGTTGGAGATGAGCGGCTGGTCCGACAGCTGGCCGTCCGCCTTCAGGTAGAGGCTCCACTCGGCGGGAAGCCTTTGAAGCCGCTCGATCCCAGCCGTTCCGTACAGGTAGTTCCCGCGAGCCTTGAACCGTTTATCGGCAAATTCATCCTCGCTGGTAACGAGCCCCCTGAAGACGCCGTTGGCCCCTGCGCTGACCTGGGTGAATCCCCACGAATCGGCAATGGATGCGCTATAGGCCACCGAAAAAGGCACGTAACAGACGGGAGTGTTGGCTGCAGCAGCCGTAGCACCAAAATCCAGCGTGTCCTCGAAATCCTTGTAGTCCACGCCGAGGGTCACACTGTGGTTGTATTTCTTGTACGGGGGCAAAGGCATCACATAGCGCGTTCCCACCATGGTGCCCGAACCGACCGTGTTGAAGCCCTCGCCAAAGGCGGAGTTGCTGTCCGTCCACAGGGCATACAGCGCGATGGTATGCTCTTCCTTCCACGGAGTGGGCATCACATAGGAGGCGGCGATCACCTGAACCTCGTTGGTATCCTCGGGCGACGTCTGGTACTGGAAAGACGCCGAATGATCCAGCTGCCAGAGGTTGTCGAAGCTGACAAGCCCGTTCAGTCGAAGTTGGGTCGTGTTGGGGCTGTTCCGGTTGCTCAGCGTCACGTAGGCGTGGAGGGGGAAGGAGTCCTCCACCTGGAGCTCCACGTCAACGGTGCCCGTCTCTTCGCCCGGGGCGATGGAAGGGGTGATCTTCAGGTTCTGGCTGCTGTTGGCTCTGTTCAGTTCCTCCTGGAGCCTCGGCACCCAAAGGATTTCTCCGGAAGTGAATGAGGGAACCCGTTTCAGGACCCTCTCAGCCCGGTGGTAACGGTTGCCCGTGACCCTGACCTTGCCGACGGTCCCCTCGATGACCTCGAGGGTCACAACCCCGTTTTCGACCTCCTGCTGCGGGATGCTGACCATGACCGTCGGGTATCCTGCCTCATGGTAAAAGGTCTCCAGGGCAACCCGCGCCTCTTCGACGTCATTGGCGGTCTTATTGGAACCCCCGTAAGAGGCCAGGATCTCACCCAGACGCACTTCCGAAAAGAGCGTGTTCCCAACTACGACGTAGGCGTTGATGGGGAACGTCACCTCGGCCTCCTCCCGGGCCGCACTCTCTGGCAGCGAGTTCTCCTCAGCAGGCTGCTCCGCCTGGTTCAGGTCCTCCATCATGCGTGCGATGGCCATGGCGTCCTCAAAGTCCCTCGCGCTCGCGGTCGCACTGAGGAGAGCCAGAGTCCCGAGGAGCACAACGCAGCAGACCAGCCGCTTCACGCACAGGGAACTGAGTATGTGACCCAGAAGCCCTGATGTACCGGGCTGCGTCATTCCCGCGAAGGCGGGAATCCAGGTGATGGAAAGACTCTGGCCCCCCCTCTGCGCGGGGGTGACGAAGCAGCGACCGCTCTTCAGACACACTTCAGGATGGTCAGGATTCATGGGCATGCGTCGATTGAAGACAATCATCATAGGAAGTCGCGATCACTGGGAAGCTTTTTGGGGCTGGCCGGCCTGGAGCTGTTTCTGCTGCTGTTTCCGTTTGAGCTTCTCTTTTTCGATCTGCTCCCGGTACTCCGCAGCGAGGTTCTCGATCTCCACTTTCTTGACCTGGGTGAAGGGCTCATTCTGAAGAATGGTAGTCACGAGGCCCTTCCTTTCGTACTTCTCGACCAGCTCGGTCCCGAGGATGGCCAGCCGGGCGTTGTTGGACTCGCAATGGTCAAGCTGGGCTTGAGTCCCCTTGAGCTGTGTGTCCAATCCCTGCTTGTCACCCGTGAGTTTCTTGATCTCTTCGCCGCGGTCCCGGGCCACAGCGGCGATTTCGGCGGCCTTGTTCTCGAGTGCCGCGTACGCTTCCCTGGCCTGAGTCAAACCTTGCGTGAGCTCCTTGTTTTTGCCGTCCAACTCGGCGACTTTAGCTTCGAGCTCCTTGGCGATTTCGACGAGCTGCCCGCCAGCCTGGCGCATCTTTTCAATCTCGGCCTGCGCAGCGCGCTTCTGGACCTCACAGGTAGCCTTCTGATCACGCTCATCCGTGTATTTCTTCTGGATGGCCGCGACCCTCCGGTTCAGATCGTCGACGTTGTCCTGGTGTTCCTTGCTCTGGATGCCCAGCAGGTACTTCCCGTAGCCGTAACCCGCCCCCACCCCCACTCCCACCAGCACAATCACCAGGAGTAATTTTAGAAAGACTCGCTTCATACCATTCCCCAAATAGGCAAAGACGAAATCCACCGCAAAGGCGCGAAGTTCGCAAAGGTTGAATCACAAAGCCATTCTTTGCGTCCTTTGCG
>CAZEOY010000144.1:3094-7639 GCA_964513835.1 uncultured Syntrophobacteraceae bacterium | reverse complement strand
TTTGCGCCAACATGTCCGCAAGTCTCGTGGCGCGAAGCACCCGCCTGACGTTTTCACGAACGGGGTAGGTCTCCCCCATTTCGACGAGGCCGACATAAGGGGAGCGGGATGAGAAGTACAGGCTCAGGAAGAGGATCGGACGATATTCATCGAGCAGGCTCCGCATGGCGTTGGTGGACTTGAGGGCCTCGATGCGGAGCCTCAATTCCTTTCTCTTGAGCGCGAGGGTTCTGGACGCATCCCGGAGAAGCTCCTGCATGAGCTCTTTTTCCGCATCGTTGAGCTCCTCCATGCCGCTGCGCCAGGAAAGGCGGCGGTAGGGGCGCGGATCTTCTACCTTTTCGGCCAGGTCCGCCCGCTTGAGGGCCTTCTGATATTGAACCTCACGCGTCAGGGCGTCGGCGCGGTCCTTCGCCCTTTCCACCGCTACCTTCCAGAGGATGGTGCGATCGTTCGGATCCTGAAGGGAAAAGGGATCGGTCTTGTCTATGAGATCGAGCTGCCGCTCCGTGAGCTGTTTCTGATCCTGAAGCGCCTTGGACTGATTGCGGATGAGCTTGCGTCGCTCTGTGAGCCCGGTGATGAACTCCCGCATCCCGGCCAGTCCCTGTCCGTTTCCCACGGCTGCGAGAAAGAGCACACTCCTCTCGGGCGGATTCTTGGCGAGCTCACGCGCCATCTGGAGAAGTGTCACGATGGAGGTCGCCTCATCGGCGCCTGGAGCCAGACCGAGCACGTGGGATGAACTGTCGTAGAAAGCGTCCAGGACGACGAGATCCTTCTTGAGATCCGGATTCCGGCCTTCCAGCAATCCGAAACAGTTGCGCACGAGCGTATGCTCCCAGCGGACCTGAGACCGAACTGTCGCCCGGGCCGAGGCGGTCGACGCAAGTCGTTTCAGCACCGCTGCCGTCTCGGGGGGAGCCCAGTAGCGTGGAAATGCCAACGGAGTGGTGGTGTTCTTGTCCTCGAAATCACCACGCGTATTGAGGTCGTCCCCCAGATAGATCAGAGCCCTGGCCCCGGCCATTTGAGCGTTGAGCCAGTTCTTGTGCGAGGACATCTCCATAAGGACGACCGCACCTTCAACGGCTTTCCCGTCGAATTCACCGAACGAACCGCTCCCCAGGTAGACCAGTGGGCCGCTGAGACCCTCCTCGGGGGTCATGGGAAGGTAGGCGAGGTTGGGGCCCCAGGGATAAAGAGTCCATTGGCGGCCGTCCGCTTCGATGGAGGCGGATTGAACCTTCGGAACAGGTACCAGGAACTTCTGGAATCCCAGGCTCTGGAGACCTGCCTCCTTGAAGACGGCGGCGATGTAGTCCGCGGCTTTCTCACTTCCCGGGGTTCCCGTGGATCGGTCGCCGAGGGACGCGAAGAATCGAAGGTCGGCCGAGTAGTCCTGAGCCAGGGAGAAGGTCGGGACTGCACAGAGCAGCACGGACAGCATGCCGATGACATAAAGCCAGCGTGGTCCGCGTTTGACATTCATAGAGGAACCTTCAATGCTCTCGCCCCGGCCAAAGCCCGGCTGCCAAATCCATCCGGAGACCTGGACTCCGGTATTCCCCGAAATGATGGGCCGTGACCTCGGGATGCTTCTCAGCAATGCTTCACATGAAGCTGTTCTCTTTCTCCCGGTCCAAGTCCTCATGCCACTTCACCTACGGAGATCTTGAGGTTGTCACGATCTTCGATACGATGGATGCGCCCGTCGCGGATCCAGACCACACGGTCGGACACGTTGAGCATCTTGATGTCGTGTGTGGCGGAGATGATGGTCACGCCCCGTTCGGTGGAGAGTTGCTTGAGCAAGCTGATGATCTCTTCTCCAGTGGTGAGATCCAGGTTTCCGGTGGGCTCGTCCGCCAGAATAATAGCCGGATCGTTGGCCAGCGCACGTGCAACGGCCACGCGCTGCTGCTGGCCTCCCGAAAGCTCCGAAGGCTTGTGGTGGTATCGTTCGGCCAGTCCGACGACCTTCAGGAGCTCCATGCCTTTTTCCAGGTATTCGTCACGACTCATGCCGGCGAAGATCATCGGCAGCGTCACGTTCTCGATGGCCGTCATGACCTGGATGAGGTTGAACGTCTGAAAGATGTAACCGATCTTCCTGCATCGCAGCCAGGCCAGCTCATAGGCATCCAACTGCGCCACGTCGACCTCGTCGATGAAGACGCGACCGGAAGAGGGTTTGTCCAGTGCGCCGATCATGTTGAAGAGGGTGGATTTCCCCGATCCGGACGGCCCCATGATGGAGAGATACTCCCCGACCCGAATGGAGAGGTCGATCCCCTTGAGGGCTTCGATGGTGTTGCCGCCCATCCTGAAGGTTTTAACGACCTCGGAGAGGCGGACCACATTGTGTACCGCTTCCTGACTCATAAGAGAATCCCGCTCATGGTCTGCAGATGACAAGGATAAGATGCCCGTGAATGAATCTTAATACTCCCGGTATCGCGTGTCAGCGATGGGGTGTCCATTGCTGTGACCGCTCTCGCGGCATTCCCATGAACGTTGTCACCGCCAGGAGGGCTGATTTGGGTTGGGTCCCCAGACCCCATACCAGAAGATCAAAAAATCAGGCTTCCGAGCGCAGGGCGACGGCCGGCTGCATCCGGGCTGCCACCAGGGCCGGATAGATCACTCCCAGCAGCGACAGGAGAACGGCCAGGAGCGTCGTTTCCAGGCATGTCACGATAATCTGGGGCAAAGGATATTGAAACAGAACCTGCCACCCGAACTTGACAAGGAGCGACATGCTGATCACGAGCATTCCGGCCACACTGCCCGCGAACCCACCCAGAAAACCCTGGTAAATCGCCTCGAGAACAAAAATCCTCACCACGAATGTGTTGAGAGCCCCCAGGCATTTGAATGTGCCGATTTCACGAAACCGCTCGGTGACCGACATGAGCTGGGCGTTCACGATCCCGACCACGCAGACGAGCAGGGAAAGGAATGCCAGCCAGCGGTCTTTGGGACCCGTTCCGAACTCGCCCCCGACCAGCTCATAACCGGCAGCGAGAATCGACTCCTGAAGGGCCTTGTCTGCTCTCGGCCAGAGACCGTTCAGGATCTCATAGCCCCCCCATGTGTAAGTCGTGAACGAGACCGCCAGGGCAAGGGTCAGGGTCGTGATGAGGGATCGAAACAGCCTCACGCGCACAGAATTGAAAGAGATCCTGAGCACCTGCCTCCAGGGAAGTACAATCTGCCGCTTGACCGTCACGTTCACAGCTTCACCCCATCATCTTTCAGCCCTGATCCCTCTGTCGCCCCCGAAAGACCATCCGGATCGGCGTCTTGGTGAGACCGAACGCCTCCCGGAACTGGTTGGTGAGGTAGCGTTCATAGGAAAAATGGATGGCGTCCGGACGGTTGCAGAAAAGAACAAAGGTTGGCGGCCGCACGGAGCTCTGAGTCGCGTAAAAGAACTTGAGGCGCCGTCCCGCAACTATGGGAGGCTCATGCCTCTGGACCGTTTGCTCGAGCGTCCGATTGACAAGGCCGGTCGTGACTCTCCGATTATACTGCTCAAACACGTCGCATATGGTGGGCAGAATCTTGTTGACACGTTTTCCGCTCAGGGCGGAAAATGTCAGCAGCGGGGCGTAAGGGAGAAAACGAAACCGCTCCCGGATCTCCGCCTTGAAGTTCTTGACAAACCCGGGGTCCTTGTCCACCGCATCCCATTTGTTGACTCCAATGACGCAACCACGAAACCGTTCCTGAACATAGCCCGCAATGTGGAGATCCTGGTCGGTCACGCCCTCCAGGGCATCCAGGAGGAGGAGCGAAACATGGCTGCGCTCGACGCTTTCGAGGGCCTTGATGACGCTGATCTTCTCGATCTTCTCACGGACCCGGCCCTTGCGCCGGATACCGGCCGTGTCGATCAACAGGTAACGCCGGCCGTCCAGTTCGAAGGGCGAGTCCACTGCGTCGCGCGTGGTGCCGGGAACTGGGCTGACAATGACGCGCGACTCGCCCAGCAGCCGGTTCATGAGTGTCGATTTGCCGACGTTGGGGCGCCCGATGATGGCCATTCGGATTTCACCCGTATCCTCGTCGGTTTCGACCGCATCTTCGACATCCGGAACGGCTTCCGCCAGATCCGTCAGGAGCTCGCCGACTCCGAACCCGTGAGCGGCACTGATGGGATAGATCCGCTCCAGCCCGAGCTCGAAGAATTCGGACATGTTTTTGGCCTGCTCGGGCCCGTCGATCTTGTTCACGGCGAAGAAGGAGGGTTTGGCCGATCGCCGCACCAACTGGACCAGGGAGTGGTCTTCAGGGTGAAGGCCTGTCTTTGCGTCGGCCACGAAGAGGATAATATCGGCTTCTTCAATGGCGAGTCGGACCTGCTGGAGGGTTCCCTCCTCCAGGGCCGTGTCGCCCGTTATGCCGTATCCGGCCGTGTCCGCCAACAGGAAGTGCTTGTCGTCCCAGACCACTTCCGTCTGATTACGGTCGCGGGTCACTCCCGGGAAATCGTCCACCAGTGCACGCCTTCTGCCGGCAATGCGATTGAAGAGGGTGGAC
>CAZEOY010000144.1:0-3084 GCA_964513835.1 uncultured Syntrophobacteraceae bacterium | reverse complement strand
GACCATGGAGCCTCTTCCTTCCCGAAGTGAACATTCCTGAACGAAAACCAGACGCATCGGTCCAGAATACTAACAAGAACACATAGTAACCTGCAGATCACCGGTAATACAAGAGGATATGGACTGGAGAGACGCCATGAAGACCACAACCGCATTAATTTGGGGATGGGCCACCTGCCTGGCTGTGCTGCTCGGGCCCGTTACGGGAGTGAATGCCGGCAGAATGGTGGCGTATGAGGTATCGGTCAGGCCTCTGGGCGGGATTCCCGTGATGATTGTCGACGGCGCGACCAACCGCGCCCAGGCATGGCTCCACGTCCGCAACGAAGGCGAGCTCGATGCGCCGCTCTTGATCACCTTGGGGGGCTTCGTGAATCAAACCACCGGGAAGCCCCTGGCTACCGAGGCGGTCTTCTTTGCAGAAGGTGACGCTGCCGGAAAGCCCCTGGTGGAGTCCCGAATCGGGAGTGGTGACGTCCAGTCCATCAAGATCGAAGTGTCCAACTTGTGGGAGGCTGGCGAATCCAGTGCGGAATTGCACGTGAACGGCCAGGCTTACACCCTGAATGCGGTGCACAGCGACATCCCATTCAATGTGCGTGTCGAGTCTTCCACGCCTGAAAAGCCCGTTTTGTATCTGGAGCGAGATCGCAAAGGATCGTTGATGATCAGGAATGAAGACCCCAAGACCTACGATGTCACCTGGTGCCTCGCGGTTCCAAGCGAGTCAGAGGTCTTGAAGCAGGAGGCCACCTTGCCGCCGAGGGGTGTGCTGTCGGTTGCCGTCGACCCTCCGAGAGAGTGGTTCAGGCACTGGTTCTCGGGGCTTTTCAAGGATGCGGAGCGGACCGCTCTTTTGAGCCTGACCTTCACGCCCAAGGTGAGCTCCGTCAGCATTCCCGGAGGGCCTGTGAGGACGGTACCTTTGCAGCTTCGCATGTCCTACTGGTCCGATGGGATCAAATCGTGGTGGGGAAGCCTGGTGCTTTTCGGAGTGCTTCTGCTGGGCGGGCTCTGCTCACTGTTTCTGAGTTTGTGGATTCCGAACAAACTGACTCGTATCGAGCTGGCCAAACGTCTCGATGAACTGGCCCAGAAAACGCGCTCCATTTCGCGGAAGACCGACTCGGCGCTGCGGGTCGGCGTGCGTGTGGAGCGGCTGCGTCTGTGGGAGATGATCCGGGCGCTGGGCATGCTGAATGCCGACGCGACCGAACAGCTCAAGCGGTTCGAAAAGGAAATCGAGGTCCTTTCCAGGCGCGTCGAACTGGTGGAAGAGCTCGATGGGGCCGCGCAAAGACTGGAGACCCTGCGCTCCAGGACCTCCGGTGCGCCCCCCACGCTCCTCAGGCAGGCTGCCCGTTCCTTGGACGAGGCCACCCGGCTGCTGAAACCGGCCACTCCGACGGAATCCGATTTTCAGATGGTACAGACGACCATCCGGATGGCTGGCTCCCGTCTGGACAAAATCGAAGATTCCGATCCCCAGTTTGCGCAGGGCCTGGCCGCGAATGTGAAAATACTTCGCGCAGAGTACGACGAGGAGAGCGGCGTGATCGGCAAGCGGGAAAAATGCAGGGAGCTGCGGGACAAGCTCAAGGATCTCTTTGAAATCCTTAAAGAACCGACGTATGAGGATCCCGCGGCCATCACAGCGTCAAAGTATCATTGGATCGACATCAGCATCGAGAAGCTTTTCGTCCTGCGCCATTATATTCTCCGCTTTGATGACACCCTGGCCGATCCCGGGCGGCATGAGAGGGTCCGGCAATGCGAGGCCAAGCTCATCGAGTATCTCAGACTTCACAGCCCATACACCCTGGATTTTGCGCGAAGGCTGAGGGAGGAAATCGAGCAGGACGTCTTCTCTTCGGACATCATTGAGCAGCTGCAAGCCAGAAGATGCACCATAAGAAGTGAGCCTCCTACAGCTTATGCCAACACTTCTGTCCGGCTCCGGGTGGAATTCAGTGATCCTCATTTCCGTCATTGTGCGGCGCTGCGCAACTTCCGGTGCGTGTGGGAGTTCGACAAGGCCGTGGGGCAGGAGCAGGGGTGGGAGATTTCTCATTATTTTCGAAACGAGAAAGAAGCGGAATTCCGAGTCCATTTCCAAACGTCGGATGGAGAATCCGTCAGCTTGGACGGCCCCAGCCCCGTCGAATTGAAACAGACGATTCCGTTCAGAAGTCGACCCCGGGAGCGCCTGAGCGACCGTTGGAGGTTGGAGACGGGGCGATTGCTCCTGGCGCTTTTCATCGCGGTGCTGGCTCTCGTGGGTGGAGCGCGCGAGCAGCTGCTCAAGCTGGATGTCCTTCCCGGGCTGGCTGCCGTATTCCTGCTCGGGTTCGGGGCCGATACCGTGAAGAACCTTTTCAGCCGGCGAGGCTGACGGGCAAAGGGGTGTCAATACGGTTGAAATGCTCACCTTCAGCCCCAATGGGGGGACCGGTCTCAACCCGGATGAAGATCGACCACAGCTGTGCCTTTCTGGAAATACTGACCTGCAACTCTCAAATGCCTGCCAAAAGATGACAAAGCCTATCAAAACATGCCATATGTGGTCCGTAGGGTTCAAAATGGATGCACGTTGGGGGATGAAGTGACTGGAGCGAATTCACTCTATGCAAGACTTGAGGAAATCTACCGCATCGTCGAGGAGACAGTGGCGAGACTGAACCGTCACCACGGGGAGCGACTGCGGTGTGGCCGTGGCTGCTGCGACTGCTGCGTCGATGAGATCACGGTCTTTGAGGTCGAGGCCCTGTACATCGGGAGTCGATATGCGGAACTCCTTCGGGAGGGGGAGCCTCATCCCGAAGGTGGTTGTGCCTTTCTTGATTCGCAGGGCGACTGCCGCATCTACGACGCCCGGCCCTATGTCTGCCGCACCCAGGGACTGCCCCTTCGCTGGATCGATGAGACCTCGGAAGGCGATCTCGTCGAGATGCGAGACATCTGCCCCTTGAACGATTCCGGGACGCCGGTCGTGGAATTGCCCGAAGAAGCCTGTTGGACGATCGGCCCGATGGAAGAGCTTTTAGCAAGACTGCAGGCGAGTCTTGACGCCGGCAAACTGCGGCG
>CAZEOY010000143.1:0-7663 GCA_964513835.1 uncultured Syntrophobacteraceae bacterium | reverse complement strand
GCGTCGGCATCGTGCGGCCTCAGCTCGTTCTCAACGCCATCATCGAAGCTGACGGGGGGCTCAACCTTCGAGCGCTCGCGCCTGAAGCCCAGGAGAAGCAGGAACCCGAGAAGCCCGATTCCAGACCCTTTCGCATGCTGCTGGAGAGCATCTCGGTGCTCGGGGGAAAGGTCGTGGTGAAGGACAGGCGTCAAAGCGAGCCGGCGGAGCTCCTCATCGATGTGTTTGATCTCTGCCTGACAAACCTGTCGACCCTCCAGGACTATGACGGCGAGTACGTGTTTACAACCACCACCGTCAACGGCGAAAAGGTGGAGTGGCAGGGGGAGATCAATCTCGCGCCCTTTCGTTCCAGGGGCAAGATCACTATCGCAGCATTGAAGACGGCAACCCTGTGGGAGTTCTTCCGAGATGCCGTCAATCTCGAGCCGCCCGGAGGACTCCTCGATATCACTACCGAATACCGGTTTGACGCGGGCTGCTCTCCCACGATCTGTGTGCTGGAGGGATTTCACCTGGGCCTTTCGGATCTCTCGCTCAAACTGGTTGATTCCGCCGAGGCCTTTCTAGAATGGAAGCTGTTCGAGGTGGATGCACCCAGTTTTGATGTGATCCAAAGAAGTCTCCAGCTTAGGAGGATTCTGCTGGATGGATGCGTACTGAATGTCCGCCGCGACCCGTCAGGCCGGATGAATCTGCAGCAGGTTGTCCGCAAGATTTCCTCCGAACCGGCGAAAGAGGAAGCGGCTCCGGCTCCGGCTCCGGAGGCACAGCCTGCCCCCTTCACGCCTCCGGAGCCCGCAGCCGAAGAGGCAGCCGGTTCTCCCTTCCAGGTGAACGCGGATGGACTTGAGATCAGGGGCATGTCCGTTGCCTTTGACAATACAGGCCCGACAACTCCCTTCAAGGGCGGGGTTTCCAGCATCGATCTGAGCTTCAAGGCATTCCTGCGGACAGGTGACCAGGGAACCGGCAATGCCTCTGCCGACGGGGCGAACGGCGCCAGGCCGTCTCCTCTCGGGCTCACACTCGAAGGGCTCTCCTTGAGTCTCGGGGACATTTACCTCAAGCTGGCCGATTCCGACAAACCCGTCCTTGAATTGAAGAAGCTTGAGCTGGATGCGCCTCATTTGGATCTGAATGAAAAGACCGTTCAGGTGGCAAAGCTTCTGGTGGACGGCGGGGCGGTGGATGTGCACACTGATGTGTCAGGCCTCACGAACCTGGAGCGGATTGTACGCGAGCTGGGGCGGCCGCAGTCGGAAGAAGGAGAGGCAGCCGCTTCTGCAGCCCCACCGGACGAAACTCCCGCGCCTGCAGATTCCCCTCTGACCACCGCTCCTTTCAAGGTGAGTGCGGATGCCGTTGACATCAAGGGGATCGCCCTTGCCTTCAACGACGTGAGTCGAACCACACCCATCAAGGCGGGGTGCTCCGACTTCGGCCTCCATTTCAAGGCAGACATCCAGGCCGGGGCGGGTGACCCCGAGGGGATCGTGTCGGATATATCCAGCGAGCTCAAGGAGATACAACTTGGGGAGGCTCAGTCGACTGAGCCGCTTTTCCGCACCGGGAAGATCACCGTCGAAGGCGCAGAGTGCAACCTCGCCGCCCGCTCCGTCATCGTGCCGCGCATCGCGTTGAGTGACGGCCACGTGGACGCCGGCCGGGACAGCGAAGGCCGAATCAACTGGACTCAGCTCTTTGCAGCCAGGGACGCGGCCGAAAAGCGCCCGGCATCCCAGGCCCCGTCAAATGCGGAGGCCACATGGAAAGTACTGGTCAAATCCTTCGAGATGGAAGGGTTTCGTTCGAGGCTCTCGGACCTTGCGGTACAGCCGGACAAGCCTCTCTTCGACGTGCAAGGCTTCAAGGCCCGGCTTTCGGATGTGGACGGCAAATCCCCCATGGGATTTGCGGTGGATTTTCAGGTCCAGCAGGGCGGGAGTGTGAGTTTGACCGGCAAGGTGGACCCGACGGCCCCCTCCGTTGAGGCGCAGGTCAATGTGGCCGATTTCGCTCTGACACCCCTGCAGCCTTATCTCGAGCCTTTCGTAACGCTGGTGCTGCAGTCGGCGGCGGTCAGCACGCAGGGCCAGCTGCGGTATGCGGTTCCGGGCGGTGCCGCCAACCTTGGCTATGATGGCAGCTTCAAGCTGAGCAAGCTCAACCTCAAGGAGGTTGATTCCGACCAGACCTACCTGGGCCTGGAGGCCATGCAGATTCCCAAGTTGAATCTGACGGTGCAGCCGAACCGGTTTGAGGCCGGTGAGGTCAAGCTGTCCGGGTTGGTGGGTGAATTGATCATCGCCGAAGACAAGACCATAAATTTGACCAGGGTGCTGAAAAAACAGGAAGGCCAGGAGAAGCCCCCGGCTCCCACCCCGCAAAAAACCGAGCAGGAAAAGGAAGAGTTTCCCTTTCGGATCGGCAAAGTCCAGGTTGAAGACGGCAACGTGTTTTTTGCCGACCTCAGCCTGAAGCCCAAGTTCAATGCCCGGATTCATGGCCTCAAGGGATTCGTCACCGGGCTCTCTTCGGCGAAGGACGCCCGAGCCAGGATCCAGTTGGATGGTCGCGTGGACAAGTTCGGCCTCGCCAAGATCAATGGTGAGATGCAGCTTTACGATTTTCAGCGGTCCGCGGAGATCGATATGGTCTTCCGCAATGTGGAAATGACATCGCTGTCCCCTTATTCAGGGAAGTTTGCGGGCCGACAGATCAAGTCCGGGAAACTCTCTACGGACCTGAAATACCGCATTCAGAACCGGAAGCTGGTGGGGGACAACAAGATCATTGTCGACAACCTGGTGCTGGGCGAGCATGTAGACAGCCCCGATGCCGTCAATCTGCCTCTGGATCTGGCCATTGCGCTTCTCAAGGACTCCGAGGGACGGATCGACCTTGGACTGCCGGTTTCGGGCGATCTGGACAACCCCGAGTTCAGCATCGGACCGCTCATCTGGAAAACGCTCATGGGCGTGATCACCCGGGCGGTTACGGCCCCCTTCCGGGCGCTGGGATCCTTGTTCGGCGGCAAGGACGAAGAATTCCAGGCTTTGGAGTTCGAGCCGGGCAGCGCCGAGCTGCCACCTCCCGAAAAAGAGAAGCTGCTCAAGCTGGCTGAAGCTTTGACAAAAAGGCCCGAGCTCAAGCTCATTGTGCAGGGCCGCTACAGCCCGGAAGCCGATGGGGCCGAGCTCAAAGACCTCAGCGTGCGCCGTACCATAGCCACGGGCCTGGGGAGCGAGCTCAAGCCCGAAGAGGACCCGGGGCCAATCGATCTCACGGATTCGGAGACGCGCAAGAAGCTGGAAGAGCTCTTCGAAGAACGTTTCGGGGAAAAGGCCCTTCGCGAGCTGGAGCAAGGGATTAAGTCCGGAGCCGTCAAGCCGAGAGCTCCCGAGATCCGGCAGCCCGAAGAGAGCAAGCGCAAGAAAAAAGGTTTCTTCTCTAAAATGGCGAACAATCTCAAGCTTTATAAGATCGTACCGGGCGGAAAAAGCCCTGAGGAAGCAGCAGCCTGGGCGGGAGAGCTCTATGTCAGGCTGGTGGAAAGCGAGCCGTTGGCGGACGAAAGGCTGATGAAGCTGGCTGAGGATCGGGCCGGGGCCGTTTCTGGGGAGCTGGAGCGAGCAGGAAAGATTGCCACAAATCGCGTGGCCATGGAAAAGCCCGAGCCGCTGAGCGACGACGCGTCGCCAGCGGTGACGCTGTCCCTGGGCGCCCTGTGATGGATGACAGGAACAGGACAGGTGATAAGGCCATCTCATAGACAGACCGGGGGCTGGGGGCTTCACGATGCGTTTGAATCCTCGTTGCCGATGGGGTAACCTGATCACAAGTCTGACACAAGGAGAGGCGCATGAGAAGAGCACTGGCAATATCAGGACTGATGGGGCTGGCCCTCCTGTCGATCCAAATCCCTTGGGTCATGGGGGCAGCAGCGGGCAGAGGGAGCCCGCAGTTCCGCGCCATTGCAGGGGTCTCCATGGGTGGATACGGCGCAGCGAACATCGGGTTGAGCCACCCCGAATCATTCAGAACCGTTGCCTGCCTGGGCGGTCCCCTGGATATGGCTTATCTGCTGAAATACGTTGAAGTGGATGTCATAGGGAATTTCGATCACTTCCCCTCGTATCCCGACCGGAAGACCCGGATCGAAATGCTTCAAGATCTGGCCATCAGTTTTGGGAATCCGGTTTATTACAATCCCGATTCACCTTATTATCCTCCTCACATCACCCGCGAGAATGCCCGAGCCCCCACCACCCTGTTCGACTTCCTCGACGGCCGGTACAACCCAACCGGGGCCTTGCCCGTCATCACCTTCGAAGACCGTTCACTGGGCAGTTGGGTCGAGATATTGCTGGCTCTGGACGTGAATGGGAATGGAAAGCGGGACCACGGAGAACCCGTTCTGAGCCGGTTTGGAGAACCCTACACGGATCTCAACGGAAATGGGATGTGGGATCCGGAAGAGCCTTTTTCGAACGTGGGATTGGACGGAGTTCCGGGCACCGGAGATGAAGGCGAACTGGATGGGGCGTATTCCTACAACCCTCGCCGATCCAGTTTCATGTCCCAGGATCCGTCGTCGCACGTCCGTGAGCTCTCCGCCGAAGTCCTCCAGGACCTCAACGTGTATATCGATGCCGGCACTGAAGATGAATTTCAATTCAACATCCACGCCGAACGGTTTGTCCAGGCTTTTGTGGAGAAAGGGCTCGATGTTCGAACGGAAAACGGCTTCCCGGAGGATTTCCCCCGGGTCTCGCACTTCGATGAAAAGAGGGTTTACGTCAGGTACGAGGGAGGGCACATCGGTTTCAACAAGGAGAATATCGGCCTGAGTTTCTCCAAGGCGCTCAGAGGGGTTAAGGAAGCCATCCTGGTGGCCAATCGTTTCACGACGCTCTTCTCGTTTGTGTCAGACCATTTCCCGGGCGGTCAATACGGAACCAATGCCTACGAGATGCTCCGGTACCCGAGCAAGATGTCTACCGCTTCCTTCAAGAGCCCTTCTCTCAATCGAAAGGTGAAATATGGCATCTATCTGCCGCCAGGATACAAGAGAGACGATGGAACCCATTATCCTGTTCTCTATCTCCTGGGAGGGCACAACATGTCCCTTTCCAGTATGGCCAATTCACGGATGAAGGCAGCGCTGGATGTTCTGGTTGCCAAAGAGGACATCCAGAAGATGATCATCGTGATTCCTGACGGCACAAACTTCAAGAACGGGAGAGGGAGCTTTTTCGTCAATCAGGTCGACTCCGAGCGAGGCGATCGTTTCATGGACGCCTTTTTCGACCTCGGCAGCCATATCGACAGCCGATTCAGAACCAAGTAGCCCAAGGCTCCTGCACCCGGCATCATCGAGGCGGTGTGGAGCACGGGCAATCCCGCTCGGGGCGGGACTTGCCCGTGGCACCCATTGGTCAAAGGCTTTGATCACTCCGCAGGTCGAATGTGAGTCCGCAGGAATTCGACGCCTGCCGACATTCCATCAGTAGACGAGTGTTGCATTGGCGCTGAGGATCTCCTGGGTCAGAGCGGCTGCAGCCGTGGGTGTGGCTCCTTCGATGAGGTCCGATTCGTCGATTTTCCGCTCTCTGATGCAGGGGACACAAACGAGCAGCTTGCCTCCCTCTCTCATAAAATTGGCGATGAGCTCCTGCAGGGGGGGCAAACCCGCGGCGAAAACATGCTCGAAGTAGCCCTTCTTGGCCAGATACACGGCCGTTCCCTGGAGGGCCACCACCGCTTCGACTTCCATGACCTGGGCGGCACTCGCCAGCACGAACGGAAGCGATGCGCGCTCCGGGTCCTCACCGGCGTGGGTCACGATGTAAATGATTTTCTCTTTTTGTGCCATTTCACTCTCCTCTAACGTTGAAGTTGCATTGTCCGTGAACGAGCCCGGCTTTGGAGCAGCTCATGGGGAGCCGACCCAATCGGTGGTTTTTCCTCCGCGCCTCCGCGTCTCCGCGCGAGGATTCCGTCGATCTTGAAGAAATGGACAGGACTGCGGTCCCACACCGCCCCGCCTGGCCACGACCTCGGGAGCTTCAGAGTTCAAGCGCATCGCGCCACGAGGGTGGAGAGGTCCTCGGCCTGGACTCCGGCGCGCAGCAGATTCCCAAGACATATTGGGCACATGGCCACAACAGGGGCGCCCGTTTCCCGGAGCTCTTCGACCCTCCGCCCCAGAACTTCCTCGGTGAGTCGCGGAGAGATCGATTCCGCGGGCCCCCCGCAGCAGTGGGTGAATTTTCCCGAATTGCGCATGGGAACCGTTTCGAATCCCAGATTCTGGAGCACTCTGACCGGAACATCCGAAAGCTCCAGGTAGCGGCCGTAGAAACAGGGATCGTGCAGGGCGACCCTCTGACCGCCGTTTTTGACCTTCAAATCCAGGCGCTCGAAATAAGTGCTCACCTCGAAGCTCTCTCCTGTGTATTCAGGGTATAGGACTTTGATGGCGAAGGTCGTGTGGGGATCGACGGTGACGAGCTTCCGGACGCCTTTGGCCTTCAAGGTGCCTGCAACGAATTTCGCGTGACGGGCAAAGCCATCCACGTCGCCCAGGTCGTAGAGCAGGATGCCGCTGTAGAAATCGAGCTCGGGACGGTAGAAGAAGTCCACGTTGGACCTGACCAGCACATGGTGGATGTCCCGGACGATGCTGTTGAATTTCTTCTTCTCGCCGGCGGGCGCCATGAAACGGAAGGCGAGGCTGGCGGCAAAAACGGGGACATAGCGCCCCAGAGACAGGTACCTTGCCCAGAGGGTATCCTCGAAGCGCGCCAGCTGGTCCGTCATGCGCTGGATGTAAGGGATGGACTGGTACATGAGTCCGGTGAAAAGCATGGCTTCCCCTTCCCTTCGCAGCGGTATGTCCTTCCACCAGCCGTTGAGGACGCGGTTGGATACCCCGAAGGGATTGCGTGACTTCTGGAGATTGCCGGCGATGAGCTCGATGATGTCCTTGGGGTGATACATGAGCAGGTCTCCTCCACAATCAGTTCTCAAAAGCATTCCCGCGCAGAGACGCGGAGACGCAGAGAGAGCACCAATCAATGTGATGTGCCGGAGGAAGTTCTCCAATGGTTGAGAACGAACCGGCGCAGACCCATGATGAGGTCCCCGGGGTTGGCCCCCCGGGGACAGGTCTGCGTGCACAGGCCGCAGTGCAGGCAACGCCAAAGCTCCTGAGCGTTTTCCAGGATCCGGTTCCGCGCTCCGATTTGAGCGTACCGGATCATTTTCCGCGGGAAATGCCCATGGATCAGCGGGCAAATGGCGGCGCAGGTGCCGCAGTTGAAGCATTCGAGGCTCGAGTTGGGGCTGAATCGTTCGAGCTCGTCGGCAAATTGTGGATCCACGCTGGCCATGAATCATCCTTTCGCGGTTGACGGGGCATCATGGGCCGATGTCTCCGCCGGCGGCTGAACGGCCTTATAGCGGAAGTAGCCGCCGTCCTTTTCACCCTCCACGATTTCCCCGTATTTTTTCAAAGTCGCCACGAGCCACAGGACGGCAGAGGGGTCCATTCCGGTTTGCTCCGCCAGCTCGGGAACCGTCTGGCCCCCGCTCTTGAGGACCTCCCGGATGGCGTCCACCTCCTTCTTCTGGTTCTTGACGCGTTGAGCGACGGCCT
>CAZEOY010000142.1:0-7690 GCA_964513835.1 uncultured Syntrophobacteraceae bacterium | reverse complement strand
GACATCACGGGACGGGTGAAGCTGCAGGAGCAGATATTGAGGAGCGAAGGCCTGAAAACCGTGGGTAAGGTTTCTGCGAGGTTGGCCCATGAGATCCGCAACCCTCTCGTTTCGGCGGGTGGATTTGCCCGGAGGCTGCTCTCCTCCATGGGTCCGGATGATCCCAACCGCGCCAAGGTGGAGATCATTTTAAAGGAAGTGGGACGCCTGGAATCCATTCTTCGAACCATTCTCAATTATATTCAACCCCTTGAACTGGAGGTGGCTCCAAGCGACCTCAGTGCGGTGATTCAAAGTGCGCTCGTCGATCTCCGCAAGCTCCTTCAGTCCAAAGACATCCGTCTCGAGCTGCATCTGAGCCAGGACCTGCCCCCGGTGCCTTTCGACCGAAAATTGATGCGGAGGGTCATGGAGACGCTGCTGATGAATACCCTTCTTCAAATGGAACCTGCAGAAGCACTCAGCATTTCAACCTCAGCGGACCGGGAGGGAGTCAGCCTGGTGATGGTTTATCCCTGTCGGCGCCTTTCTCCGGACGACGTGGACCACTTTTTCTATCCCTTCACGACCTTTCAGATGGAATGTCAGGCGGTGGACCTTCCACTCTGCAAGGTCATCGTCGACAAGCATGGCGGAGCCATTGAAGCGTATACGAAGAATCCCGGTGAGATATGTTTACGTGTCGTCCTCCCCCTTCATTGACAAGATCGACCTTCCGTACTTGACTCAGAGGCCGGATGAAGCGACCGGATGCCTGCCTGCGCTCACATGGTTCAAGGTGCTGTTGACAGCAGGTCTTTCCTGTCACCTGACATGGCACGGGGACGGATTCCATTCACTCATCGCGGCCTTGACAATCGTTCGGCGATTCATTACGCTATGCTTGAATGTTGCCCGTCGATGGAGCTTTGCTCCAACCCCCGAATAAGGAAAGTTCCCTTATCGAGCATGAGGATGCAAAGGTCTCGCCCAGGGTTCGTGTGCCCGGGGAGCCGAGACTGAAGAAGTCCAAGATTCGTGCATAAGGCGCTCCGCGGCTTAATCCGTTCTCAGGTGGGAGGCCGTTGAAGCTCCAAACGTACACGTGAGAAGCCTAAGGAGCTGGCATCCATCCGGACTCCTCCCCTTACTCCGCAGAATCCATTCACGTGACAATGCATAGGAATCCTGGCCCTCCTGAGCACCTGATGGACGGCCCTGACGCAGCATCATTGCGTCGCCTGTAAACCGACCCGTAACCCGATCGTCGACGTCACTCATTTCAAGAACGACAGAAGGAAAGAGAATGCAGGTTGAATATAAGAACATCGACCCCAAACTGGTGGTCAATGAGATCCGTAACGGCCGATCCCTGGAGTCCGTGCAGAAGCTCTTCGGGATCAAATTCAAGAGCGAAGTTCAAGACCTCTACCTTCGTGGCCTCATGGAACTGGGAGAGATTCCTCAAGTGGGGTTTTCCAAGCAGGGAGGAGGTCGACCCGCTCCGGAAGTGGTCGAGCGCCCCTTGGTGAGACGGCGTGAAAAGCCTGTTCCCCAAAAACCTCAAATAGTTATTAAAACTAACAATTTCAGAACGATCGGACAGAGTGGCAGTGTGACGCTCAACAAGGCGCTGCTCATCGAACAGCTCGGGTTTGAGGTGGGCGATTCCTTCGAGATCTACCGGGAGGACGACCGAGTCATCCTGAAGAAGACGGATGTGCCGCTCCAGTGACCTCATGCCTGGAAACACCCCATTTGCACATCGTTTTCACGGGCATCCCGCTGACCGCAGAAAGAAGAGCTTTTTCAACTGCTTTCCGCCTCCCGAGCCCCATGGCCGCCCGGAGGGCCTGACATTGCCGGCCGCCAGCTCATTATTCTAAGTACAGCGCCAATCAAGAAGGTGTCCATTTTCGATTCGTCATGCCGGCGGTCCCTAAGCCGGCATCCAGGGTTTTCTATGGATTCCGGCTAGAAGACTGCCGGGCTGACGACTCAGATGTTGGACACTCTATTGTGCCGGCCTGTACTAAGGCTTGAGGTTTTTGAGAACGTTCAGAAAACGCCAGATGGCTGTCAGATTCGTGCCCACGGCCAGCACAATGAGCACCACGACCAGCACGATATCGTTGATCCAGTGGCCGGGGGGGGAGCCGATCAGACGATTCACGAAGGGGTTGAAGATTCCGGCCAGGGCGATCAGAATGATTCGTTCACCTCTCTGGAACACCCCACCCATGCAGCTCTCGCCCAGCCCCTCAGCTCGAGCCCTTGTGTAACTCACCATGAGCGAACCGAAGAGGATGAGGAGAAAGGTGAGGTAGAATGCCGGAGACGTGCTGCCCTGGCGGTAGAAATAAAACCATACTCCGATATAGATGATGAGCTCGGTATAGCGGTCCAGCACCGAGTCCAGGAAAGCCCCGAACTTGCGGCTTTGGCCCGTAGACCTTGCCAGGCTTCCATCCAGGGTGTCGAGAAGGCCCGTCACCAGGGTCAGCAGCCCCCCAACCAGGGGGTAGAAAGCAAAAGAAAACCCGGCGAACAGACTGATCAGGAGGCCCAGCATCGACAGGTGATCCGGTTTGATTCCGGAAAAAACCAGCACAGGCACCAAATGTCGCTCGAGCAAGCGATAGTAGCCGAACTCCAGGGGGGACCCTTTGAGCATAACCAACCTCTTGCGTGATCAGCGGTCGATCGCCTCTCAGCGAATTCCCCGGAAAACACTCCCGGGAATAATACTGTGATCTTCGTTCCTCACCCCCACGGAAGCAAGGTTTCCGAACAGATGCAGGCTGTCAGTTTCCCGCCTTCCTTCATGATCCTCAACACCCGGACCCAAAATCAGGCGGCGCGGCACTCGATGATCTCCAACCAACTGACGGAAAAAAAACGGGTGAATTTCAATGAGTTTACCGGCCAATCCCCGCACCCTGCTCGAGAACGTCCACTGCCATCATGGGGAAATCAAAAAGCCGAACATCCACTTCGCTCCCAGCTTTCACTTCTAGCATATGCGGCTCCAAAATCATATAACCAAACCGGTTCCGGACCTGCTCGAACGTGGTCGCCCCCCTTCTCTCAGCCGGTGCAAAAGTGCTCGTTGTCGTTTTCATATTCAGCTCACCGGTCAGGATGCGGCAGGACCCTTCCCGATTTGCGACCCGCTCCCTCAGCACAGCCTTGAAAGTCAGGGGCCACGGGCAGGAGAAGCCCTGGCATCTCCACAAGAATGGCTTGATCAGCTCTTCGAAGATGACCCGACCACCCCAGGGGCTCCCCGGGAGAGCGAGAAACAACCGGTCGTTCCTGAGACCGGCCAGGGTACCCCCACCCGGGGAGATGCGAACTCTCTCAAAGACCGTCTGGACACCCAGCTTCTTCCAGACCTCCTGGACTAAATCCTTATCTCCCCTGCCTGTCCCGCCCGTCGTGACATAGAGATCCGCTTCGACCCTATCCAGACGTGCAGCGATTTCGGGGGCATCGTCTCCGGATACGCCGAGGTGGAGCGGAATCCCGCCGTGCAGCTGAATCAGCCAGGCCAAAAGATGCCGGTTGTTGCTGAAGCTGATTCCTTTCGCGTGAGGGGAGCCCAGCTCCCGAACCTCATCCCCCGTGGAGAGCAGGGCTACGCGCGGCTGGGCGCTCACGGGAACCCGATCGATGCCGAAAGCCGCCACCAAGGCCAATCGGGTGGGTGTCAGGACTTCACCGCCGGCTGCCAGGGTTTCCCCACGGAGCGCATCGGACCCCTCTCGGATCAGACCGCTTTCGGGCTTGACAGGATGAGTCAAGACCAAGGTGCCGCCCTCGATTCTGGCTTCTTCCTGGGGCAGCACGGCATCGGCGCCTGCGGGTATGACCGCGCCGGTCATCAGCCTGGTGCACCGACCGGCCTCCAGCTCGGCCGTCGCAATGCCTCCAGCGGTAATGGTCCGGGGGTTCAGGCGGCACTGAACCGGCTGCGCCTCTGAAGCTTCCGGCGTATCTGCACTCCTGAGCGCGTAGCCGTCCAGCCGGGAACGTGATTCCGCCGGAAGGTTTTCAGGGGCCACAATACCCACAGCTGCAACGCGTCCCAGCGCATCTCCGATCGCGACCACCTCCGACCGCGTTCGGGGCACTGCGCCCATGACGCGTCGCCACGCCTCTTCCAGCGTGATCACAGCGACCTCCAATCCTCGGGTGTGTTCACATTGCGGAAGCTCAGCCCCATAGGGTCCACCGTACGCCATTGCGCTTCTTCAAACAGAAGAAGCCGTATTTTCCTGTAAAAGCTGATGACGTTCCTGTGGGGTCCTTCGAGAACGTCTGCTATGGCGGGGATGCAACGCCGGTGATAGAGGGCGAAGAGGGGCTCGTATTTTTCACCCAGGCGCGGCACCACGGCATCCGCCCCGCTTACAGTCAGGGCCAGCATCCCCTCCAGCACCTCCGGGACAAACAACGGCATATCGGTGGCCCGAACCGCCAACCAATCGTTGGGACTGAACAGCAGGGCGGTATAAATGCCACCCAGCGGGCCCTGAAAGGGAACGATATCTCGAAGCAGGGTCGCGTGCACCGTCCAATAGGGCTTCAGGTCGTTGGCGACGACGAAGACGGGGGAACAGCAACCCCCCAGAGCTCCCACGGCACGATCCACCAGCCGGACGCCTTCAAATATTTCGAGCGCCTTGTTCCTCCCATACCTGACGCTCCTGCCTCCTGCGAGGACCGCTCCCGTCAGCACTCATTTTTCCTTCAGTCGAATTTGAATGTCGATCTTGCCCGGATCTTCCCAACCCCTCAGGCTCGAGAGCATCCCGTGGATGCCGCCCACCAGGAAGTCCCGGACGAAATCGTTCATGGGAAGCTTCTTGCCGTCCAGGAGCACGGTGGCCTGGTGAGCCTTTCGGCCCTTGAGGTACCGCGCCTCGATAAAGTCGGCCAGCTCCTCCACCTGGTCGAACCGAAAAACGGGATCATCTCCTTCCACAACGTCATCGGTCACCAGGGCAATCCGGTTGTCCTCAGGGCGGCAGATGGGCTTCAGTTCAACGGCCTTCCTGAACACCTCGATCTTGGGGAAATGCGAGCGCTTGAATCCTTCCGTAAGGAGGAGGTCCTCGCTCCAGAAATAGCGACCGACCAGCTCATCCAGACCCATTTCTTCGTCGACGCGTCTGATGCTGGCCACCTGCGACGGAGACGAAATGGCAATGGTGCCGGCCCCGGCCTTCCGGTGGCGCCAGGTATCCTTCCCTTCACGATCCATCTCAAAACCGTGGACATCGTGCTTGATGGTTCCAATGCGGTAACCTCTCCGGCTGAGCGCCGGGATGAGCTTCTCCAGATGTGTGGTCTTTCCCGAATTGGATGCGCCAACGATACACAGAATGGGCAGCATGAATCTCATCCTTTCCCCGTCTTCAACCGACGTTTTCTTCAGTAACTCAGATAAACGGACTTGAGCTCCGTGAATTCCTCGAGCCCATAGCCCGACTTCTCGCGCCCCAGTCCGCTTTCCTTCACTCCCCCAAACGGCACCTCGGCATAAGCTTGATGAATGCGGTTCACCCAGATGCTTCCCACCTCAAGCCTGCCGACCAGATCCAGAGCAAGAGCCAGATCACCGGTAAAGATGTATCCCGCAAGCCCAAACGGTGAGGCGTTGGCATCTGCAACGGCATCGCCCGGATCATTGAACGGTATCACGACGATCACCGGTCCGAAGACCTCCTCCAGTCGAATGCCTGTCACTCGGTGCGGATCGACCAGGACCGTGGGGGGATAGTAGAATCCTGAGGTCCGGGATCGAGCAACATCGCCCCCGGTGCGCAATCGCGCCCCCTCATGGAGCGCCCGCTGCACCTGTCTCTCCACCCTGGCCAGGATTTCGGCATTGTTGAGGGGGCCCAAATCGGTTTCGGGATTCTGGGCATGCCCGACTCTCAGGGACTCCGAATGGAGAATGAACTCCTCGAGAAAATCATCGAAGATCTCCCGAGCCACATAGATTCGGCTGATACGGTAGCAGTACTGGCCGCTGTTCTTGTAGCACTGGGCAATGAGCTGGGGCATGAGGGCCTGCCAGGGAGCATCCCTGCAGACTATGGCGGGACAGTTGCCGCCCAGCTCCAGGACCACCCTCTTGACCTTCTCCGCGCACGCCCTCTGGATCTCCTTGCCCACTACCGTGCTGCCTGTGAAGGTGACCATCCGTGGAATGGGATGCATCACAGCCTCTCGCCCCGTAACGGGACCATCACCCACCAGCACGTTGAACACCCCGGGGGGCAGGCCCGCCTCGACAGCCAGCCGGGCGACCTCAAGCGTGCTGGCAGGCGTATGCTCATCCGGCTTGGCCACTACTGAACAGCCTACGGCCAATGCCGGCGCCACCTTGGCCGTCAATGTCGACAGGGGATAGTTGAAAGGGGTGATGGCCACGACCACGCCGATGGGCTCGCGCAGAATCATCACCTGCTCGCGAGCCATTCCAAGAAGCGGGATCCGACCGCTCAATCGGGACGCCTCTTCGGCGAAAAAATCGAAAAGAGAGGCAGCGCTCAGCACCTCATCGCGGGCGGCGCTCAAGGTCTTTCCGACCTCCCGGGAAAGAAGCTGTGAGAGCTGTTCGGCGGTGCCGCGCATGGCATCAGCCACGGCCCTCAGAACTTTGGCCCTTTGGTGAGCCGAGAAAGCTCGCCATGCAGAGAGAGCTTTCTGACTGCTTTCCATGGCCAGGCTCACCAGGTCAGCATCTGCTCCCTCGAGCTCGCCATAGGCTTCCCCGGAACAAGGATCGATCAAAGGGTACCGAATCGGTCCTTCTCGCTCCTCACCCTGTATCCAGCATCGGTAAACCCTCAAATCCCTCCTCTCCGCTCCTCCGATTCAGGTTCAAAAGCGTATCAAAGAAACTCCTCCAATGCCGTCACTCCGGAGAAGGCCGGGGTCCGGAAACGATCCCTCGACCCCGATTCCCGCCTGACATGACAACGAGACTCTTTGTCAGCGCGCAGACTTGCAGTTGTTCCCTCTCCCTCGGGGAGACGGATAGGGAAAATCGGCTCTGAAAACCCCCCTCACCCCTCCCTGGCCCCCGCACGGGGGAGAGGGGATTTCGAAATCCCGTTGTCGTATCAAGGCCGAATGACGGCGAGTGGCACCGCACTGCTTTCTGCCACGCCCCCGAGCAAAATCCTTCAGGCGACCGGGTACTATGTCACAAGGCTCGAGCCGCTGTCAATCCGGCGGCCTCGGACATGGCATCCAATCACCCGGGCATGAGCCGCACACCCCGTTGCCATTCCACGGCTCCTCCCTTTCTCCTACGGTCGCAGGATGCCGAGAATCCTCTCCATTTCTGCATTGAGGCGCAGGTTCTCGTCGGCGACGGCATCCAGAATCCTGCCCACTTCATGTTGCCCCAGAGCCCGCGCCCGATCACCCCATTGCCGATAGGACCTGGCGTGCTCCTCATTATGATGTACCCAGTGCTGAACCATCTTCAGCAGCTTCTCCTGCTCCGTCGGAGCTCCACCCGGCGCATTACACGCGTCGGAGCCATGATGGTGGTGATGGGTAGGGTGTTCATGGTCGTGCGCTTCATGGTGCCCATGGTGATGATGGTGGCTCTCGTCGTGAGCATGATCATGGTGGTCATGCGGGTGGTCATGATCGTGATCGTCGTCGTGATGATGGTGCCCCATGGTCT
>CAZEOY010000141.1:7470-7737 GCA_964513835.1 uncultured Syntrophobacteraceae bacterium | reverse complement strand
GCCCGGCCTATTTTCTAACCGTCGGTTTTGGCTGGGTTCCTGACCGGCGGCAATACAAGAAAAAGGGCGACCGAGGAATCGGCCGCCCTTTCTGTTTGGTTCGCCAGCCACAGAGAGATGTAAAGGTGTTGCAGGATAGCACGCCGGAAGCCGGACGCCAGAGGGGGGCTCTTTACTTCAGCCCTCGATCCATAGGTCGCCAAGGTCGATCTCTATTTCCTGGAACGGTCCCAGGCGGACCCTCTCTTGCCCTCCATAGACGCCGGC
>CAZEOY010000141.1:5069-7460 GCA_964513835.1 uncultured Syntrophobacteraceae bacterium | reverse complement strand
GAGGACGATCACGCCGGCGAGAGCGTAGCGATCCGCTTCCAGCCGGAAAACCTCGACAGTCATGTGAACAGGATCGACCAGCCAGAGGTGCCCCACCCGGTGGGCTTCGTAGACGGCCTTCTTCACGGTACGATCCCTGAGCGCCGTGCTGGGCGAGAGGACTTCGCACACCCAGTCAGGAGGGGTTTCAATCCAGTTGGCCTCCAGCTTCTTCGGAAACCTTTCCTTCCTCCAGCCCGCAAGGTCCGGAACAAGAACGTCTTCCCGGAGCTTGACTTCAACCTCGACGAGGATGATCCATCCTCCTGGACCTCCCCCTTCACCGAACTGGTAAGGCGGAACGATCTTGCCACCCAAGACGGTCGTGGAGAGCATGTGCTTGGGAGCAGGCCTGGGAGTAACGATCAACTCTCCTTCTATGATTTCTCCAGTCATGTTTTCTGGAATGGAGTAAAGGTCTTCATATTTCGCAACCTTTCTCGCCGCTTCTGACATGGTATTCGCTCCTTTCGCCGTCTTATTGAGATACGGCCATGGCGGCTTCAGCAAGGAGGGGGCTGCAATATGCGGTTTCACCTCCCTCCTTCTCATACAGTCCGCTGTTCCAGAACCCGGCAGCCCACACTTCGAGCGTCACAGCATCCCAGTGACGCAACTGCTTGAGGCGTTGAAGGAAGGAGTCACGATCCACTCCCCACTTTCTCTCGAGCTGCTTCATTCGGATGCCGTCCTCGCACGCCACGTAGAGCGTCAGCCCTGCGGTTCCCGTGGTGATGGACTTGCCGTTCATCACCTCGATGATCAGCATCAGCTCGGCCTCACTGAAATGACCGCGCAGCTCGTGGAGGGTGCGCTTGTGGATGCCGGGCAGTCCGTTGCCGTAGAATTCAAGGCCGGCATTGAGGGTTTTGAAGTGGTTCTCGTACCATATGGCGGGATCTTCCTGAATCCGTGGGCTCGTTTTTCTCATGGGGGTGCTCCACCTGCCCGGCGTGGCCGGCCGGGCTCGGCTTGTGGTTGGTTTAGTCGAGTGCTAATGACATTTGCTCGGTGGTCAATGTCCTATTCCAGGTGCGGCCTGCCGGGGGCCGAACCCCAATCTTGCTCAGTTTCATATGTCACCTCGCTTCACATCGATGGGGCGCCGAGCGGGGCCGCTGCAACCGCAATCGCAGGCGTCGAACCGGTTGCCGGGCTCGCGCGTGATTCGGTGCATCACAGTGACATCCCACTCGGCACAGAGCACCCAGACCGATTCCGTGACGTTGATCTCTGCCCCGCAGCCCGACAGGTGCCGAGGAGTCGACGGATTCGCACCACTCCTCTATTTCCTGGTACACGGGGTGTGGGTTGAAGTACTTTTCGTTCACGGCGAATTCCTTCCTATGCAAGGGGTTCGTCCAGGTCCCGTCTCCGGACCGCCATCCGGGGCGGGACCGCCTCATCGGCTCAAAGCCTCACCTTCTTAATCGTCCATGATACAGAAAAAATACAGAGAAAAAACAGAAGACTTACAAAATGTGTTTCGGCAAAATCTAGCCTTGTCTTGGGTAAGGTGAGGGGGCACCAAAGGAGTGTCAACCCACGACCGAAGCGGAAGCCGTCGTACTCTCGGGGTTGCGCTGCTAGTGCTGCGGTCGTATTATCCCCCGTGGCGAACGGGTCGTGCTGGTCCTGACGCGCGAGGGGCGCTACTACCTGTGCCCTGCATGTGAGGGACAGCCCATCAGCACATGCGATCCAGGAGAAGTGTGAGAGGGGTCGCAGCGGACGAGTCAAGCATTCCCTCATCACCAAAGGGCACGGCGGAATTTTCCGCGTCGAGCCTGCATGGCTCGACGGCTCGGTCCGGGAAACCTTCCACGCCGTCTACAACGCGGCCGACGCCGACTTCGTGATCGACGACACCGGGCGAGTCTCCAGGACGCAGGGCTACTCCCTCCTGCAGGCCGCCCTCCGACCTCTTCGGTAAAACCCTTCTTGCAGGCATGTTTCTGACGAAAATTCTGAGAAAAAGACGTTCCTTACTGGACTTTCATCGAGCGGATTGGCCGCCGGACGCGATAGCGCCACACCCTTCTGCTTTCGAGGGTATAGTTATTCACCCAGGAGGGTCACGACCACTTTCCGCTCTCTCACCTTCACATCACAATCGATGTGAAAGATTTGCTGCCAGGTTCCCAGGATGAGATTCCCTTCCCTCACCGGCACCGTCAGGGATGGACCGAGTAGGGTTGCCTGAAGATGGGAGTGGCCGTTTCCATCATGCCAGGCCTGCTCATGTCCATAGGAGCGGCTCGGAGGGATCAATTTCCCCAGAAGCTCCGGAAGGTCTCGCTCAAGCCCCGGTTCAAACTCTATGGCAGTCAAGGCGCAGGTCGCTCCCGGGGC
>CAZEOY010000141.1:0-5059 GCA_964513835.1 uncultured Syntrophobacteraceae bacterium | reverse complement strand
CATTGAAGACATGCGCGATCCCGGTCTTCATGCCTGAGGCGGCCACAATGCCCGCCACCTTTGCCGTAAGGTCATGCATGTCCCCATGCCCCTCCGTTGAAACGATCAGAGTGTCCTGATAGACCATCTTGACTCCCCTTTATGGAATTTGAGACTTGGTCGCCACTGCCGACGTCTGCGTCTCTATGTCTGATTGGGTGTTTTGCCGTGCTCAAGGGAGGATACAACAAGCAGGCCCTGGAGGAGAGTGTTCCGACATTTCAGCGGGGACTTGAGGGAAGAACTTAGCGCTTTTCAGATCCTGGTGCAGGCGGGGCTGCGCCCTCCCCCTGCTCCGGTTCGGGATGTTCGTACGGGGACCATTGACCGCTCTATCTCAAGAATTCCAAAACTCTTCCTCCCAAACTCTCCCTTCGAGGAGGATGAGCTCGGAGATGGCCACTGAATCGCCCCCGTAACGGGCTCGACCCGGAATCTAAAGATGTTGCGGGATGGCAGCTTTCGCCGGCATCCCGCATGAAAATGAACACCGCCTCCGGCGAACCTCTACTGAGGCAGTGCCTGACCTTTCATGGTGCCCTTGCTTCCCAGTGAACTGAGCAGCTTGAATGAGAACTTCCTGGATGAGAGGTTTATTTTTCCTGTGAATACGCCATCCTCCAACGGATCACCATTGCCGTCCAATGCCTCATAACCTCCATAAGCGACGTTCTTGGCGTTCAGGTAGAATCCTCCGCGAACCGTGATGGGCTCGACCCCATTGATCCATCCCTCACCACTGATGGCATAGACCCGATGGGGATAAGCAGCGTCGGTCTCTTTCGTTACGGTGAAGGTCGTGAAGGCCACGCGGGTACCGCCCTGTCCGCTGCCGGTCACAAGCCATGACTTGGGGAGCTCGGGCTCCAAAAGCGCGGGTGGGTTCAGAGGGTCGACGGGAGCCCTGATTCCTTTTGCATTGGGTCCTTCTGAGAGTTTGATAGAGATCTTGGTTCCCTTTTTGTCCACTTTGCCAACAATCGTGCCACCCCCTCGCGGAGAACTGAATTCATCACTTGTATTGTAGCCCCCATTGATCTTACCCTTGGAGTCGACGGAGTGGATGCCGGAGATGAAGATCACTCCACCCCCCATAACGAAACCATAACCTTCGAACGTGCCCGGATTAGCCCCATCGAATGTAATGAAGGCAGCTCCCTTGTCCGCGCCAGAAATATCGAAGAGCCAGTCTCCCTCAATGGAAGGCTGAGCAAATGATACAGACTGAAACCCTGGAATCAGAAACAGCCCAAGCACCAGAAAAAGCACCTTCTTCATGTTCCCCTCCCCTCTGAAGAACTCCCCGAATCCTGTGCCAGCCATTCACAAGCCAGGTTCTCGTGGTTAGCATCTCCCCTCCAATTGGTCAAGACAACATTTAAATCCCAGATCCCGTATCGAAATTGACCGGGCTATCCCTGGAGCCAGAGGAAGGAATGACTCAGACTATGCGTGTAATGGGTAGAACGCTCCTTCACTCCCGAGCCATTCTTTTACGCCAAGTGACCCGTCTGATGCGCAGACAGGAATATCGAGGGGATCAAAACGGTTGCTTTTGACGTCCATATAATTCAAATACATTGACATAGGGGAGCCGGTATTTGCTGTGTGCGGATCACGGAGTCCCCATGCATCTCCGCATAGAGCTCTGGGCCGGCTTCATGGCCGTGTGCGATTCTCAAACACTGCAAGCGGGAGGATAAAGTGAAAAGGTTCGGAGGATTTCTTTTTTTTGCCGCATTGGCTCTGGCTGTCGCTTCCTGCTCCATCAAGCGCCCCTACATGATGGACCGACCGGTACAGATCGCACCCAGCCCGGGAAAGGCCCTGGTCAACTTTGTGCGGCCTTCAAGCTTCGGGGCAGCAGCCAAAGCCACCATCTGGGATGGGGACAAGCTCATCGGGGTCAGTTTCGGCAAGCAGTCGTTCCAATACGAGTGTGAGCCGGGCAAGCACCTGTTCGTAGCCTGGTCTGAGTATAAGTCTCCCGTTGAAGCCACACTCGAGGCCGATAAAGTGTATTTCATCGCTCTGCGCATCAGGACGGGATGGTGGCGAGGCAGAATTCACCAGGTTCCTGTAACCAAGAACGATCCGTTGTGGGGTGAAGTGGTGTCTGCGCTCAAGACGAATCCCAACCGGGGCTTCCAGGCATCGGCCCTGGCTGAAGCCGAAGCAGAGGGGAAGCCCAAAATCCAAGAGTACCTGAGGGAATACGAAAGGGAAATCAAAGGCACCAAGCACGTCCTGTATCTCAACCGTCAGGATGGGGTCTCTCCCGAGGAAGTCAGATAGCCTGATCCAAGGGAAAACCGACACGCACTTGCATGGCTTTTTCACGCAACCCAGCTGTCTCAGAGCGTGTCACCCCCCTCCATGCCACAACCCGCCGCCGGCTTTCCTCCCACCGCCGTGCGCCGCAGCCCGGTGCAGAAGTGAGGGGTGCCCATTTTCCATGGCCTGCGGCGGATTGTCTCGATTCAGCCCCGGACACCCCCGTTCGGCCCCCACCCGCTTCCGTCAAGTTCTTCGGGCTGAAGCGGGTCTTCTCATCCTCGAGCGGCCCCCTTCGTGGGGCACTCCCATTGAGGAGATCCAGCCTCGATCTTAACGTACTCCTCGAAGGCCTTTGATAGAACACTCTGCAACCATCTTCGGAAAGGATGGCCCAATGCAGTGGAGTTGGTCGCATTTGACCGCGGCAGCGCTGGGACCGGGAATCATGTTGTCCCCTGAGACCTTTGCGGCTTTGGGGCGTGCGGCCGGCGTTCTCGGCAATGGCCTGCCGGCTGCAATGCTGGCCGCAGTTCTCCTGCACCGCGCCACTCTTCGGAGCTATTCAGAGACCCAGCGAGGTCTTCCAGCGGATATGGCCGAAGCTCTTCTCCTTCGGCAGACATTCGGGAGCATCTCCTGCATCGCCGTCTTCCTGTGTTCCAGGCTGGTGCTCGCCATCGTCTTGCCCACGGCGATACTCGCCACAGCAGGATTTGTGTTCAATGAGGTCTTCGTCTACTGGTTTCCAAACTTCGCCTTTGCAGCGATGCTTCTGGCAGGAGTGCTTGCGGTCAATCTTGTTTCTGAATCCCTGGCAGAGAAGCTCCAAATAGTCCTTGCTACGACGGCCCTCCTAGCGGCAACCGCTCTTTCCGTCATCGGACTCTCGCAAGGGTCCTGGGCAAAGGCTGGCATGCCCCCACCCGCCGATCTCGTGGGAATCCGATCCACACTGATCCCCGTCATGGTGCTCATCGGTTTCGACCTGGCCCGTTTCGGACCGAAGAATGAAAAATATCCTCCTCCCTCCTCGGACCATGACACCATGAAGATCGCACTCATGGGTACGGCAATGATCCTTGGCCTGTGGGCCTGGGTGTCCACGACGGCCGTTCCGGGAGAGAGACTGGCCCAAAGCACCATACCTCATATGATTGCGGCGAGAGCCATCGCTGGAGACCAAGGACGAATCCTTATGGGTGTGGCCGTTTTGAGCGGCACGGCCAGTGCGCTCAACGCGCTCTTTATCGCGATCCCCCGAAACGCCGTCGGGATCCTGTCTGCTGTGTTCCGGCGTCCCACCGTCCATCGAATGCCATGGTGGCGAAGATCTTTTGCCCTGATCCTCGGACTGTGCATCGCAGCGATGCTGATCTCTGGAATGGCGGGAGAACCCGTGCTGGACGTCTGGGTTCGCGGAGGCATGCTCTTCTGGCTGCTCGGCTACCTATTCATGAATGTCTCAGCCCTTCGATCCTCGCTGGGGAAGCGCCCGTCCCCACCCGTTCCCTCCCCGACGGGCCGCACGTGGGTGTCGGCCATGGCTCTGGCGATTCTATCCACGATTCTTATCATGCTAATTATATCGGACCCGGATTGCGGCGCTCTTTTACTGTTCATGGTGAGCACCGCGGGGGTCTGCTGGCTGGGCAGCTGGACCAGCTTGCGGATCTGGATGAGACTCAGCACGAACCAGGATCTGTGAGCATTATTGGCCATTTTGCCCCCGGGAAAAGAATGTACACCAGGCATGGAGGTGAAATCATGCAGAGAAATAGACTACCACTGTTTGCAGCCATGATTCTCGGCCTTGTGATGCTGGGCTCGATCTCCCCTGCTGTTGTGACGGCCAAAGAAGTCACGAGAATCAGCATCGACGAGTTGAAGGGAGCTCTGGACTCCAAGGACTACGTCATCCTGGATGTTCGAGCCGGGAAGGACTGGTCTTCCAGTGAGCTCAAAATCAAGGGCGCCCTGAGAGAGGATCCGAAGCTGTTCGATTCGTGGGCAGCCAAGTATCCCAAGGACAAGAAAATTGTGTTCTACTGCGCTTGACCCAACGAAGGAACCAGTGCCAGTTTGGCACAGAAGCTCATGGACAAGGGTTATGACAAGGTCTACGCCCTGAAGGGCGGGTGGCACGAGTGGCACCGCGCAAAGTACCCGGTTGAGCAGAAGTGAGGTATGAATCGTTTTTCCATGAAAATCAATGAGATCAAGATGGATCCTTGTGGGTACGCATCATACGGAGTGCGATGGTCCAGGTGGCTGTCCGAGAACTGTCATTTCGAGGGTCAGCGAGAAAACCTGTTCATCGCAACGAAACGAGTTGACGAGATTTCTCTCTCCGCGGCGCTCCGTTCGAGATGACGGAGAGGTGTTCTCGTACAGCCTCCGCGTCCCGCCGGGCGCAAGTCCCTAACCGGTTGCTGGCTCCCAAGCTCCAGCTTGGGAACCAGCTGAGCGGGGCAGTTTCGCGCCCGGCGGGACTAGCATCCAGCTGCAGCATATTTGTCGAGGTAGCCCCGCGGAGTCACCATGCGGCCTTCCCAGACGTAGGTGCGGCTGTTTCCGACGATGAGGATGGACTGCATGTCCACCTCTTCCAGCGGGATGGCCCCGAGGGTGGTGAGATGGCTCCACTGCCCCTCGCGCATGGCGCGCCGGACGACGGCGACGGGGGTTTCGGCGGGGCGGTGTCGGAGAAGGACCTTGCGGGCCTCCTCCAGGAGGTTCGGGCGGG
>CAZEOY010000140.1:0-7739 GCA_964513835.1 uncultured Syntrophobacteraceae bacterium | reverse complement strand
CAGTCCGAAGGCCGATCCTCCGAATCCCCGGGCGAGGATTCCGAGTCTTCCGAAAGCCCCGCCCCCACACAGCAGGAGCAGGATATCCACGAGAAGATCTTCGAGGTGGGCGAGACCTTCCGGGTAAAAAGGATCGAGCGGCGCAAGGACCGGATTCTTCGGCGTGGGTCGGGGCGGCGGTCCCGCACGCGAACGTCGCAGAAGCAGGGCCGCTACGTGAAGAGCACCCTCCGGAGAGACCGGGGGGACTTGGCCCTGGACGCCACCTTGCGCGCCGCGGCGCCTCACCAGGGGCGGAGGGCGGGCAGCTCGCGGCTGGCCGTCGTCATCCGGGACGAGGACATTCGGGAAAAGGTGCGCGAAAAGCGCATCGGGACTTTTCTCCTCTTCCTCGTGGACGCCAGCGGCTCCATGGGCGCTCAAAACCGCATGGTCGCCTCCAAGGGCGCCATCATGTCCCTGCTCCTGGACGCCTATCAGAAGCGGGACCGGGTGTCCATGGTCTCCTTTCGGGGTCGCGAGGCCGCCACGCTGCTGCCCCCCACCTGCTCCATCGACCTCGCCGGAAAGCTGCTCCAGGATCTCCCGGTGGGAGGACGAACCCCCCTTTCGGCCGGGCTCGCACGTGGTTACGAGGTGGTGCGCAACCAGCTCCTCAAGGAGCCTTCCTCCCGGCCCATCGTCATCCTGATCACAGACGGGAGGAGCAACGTCGCCCTCTCGGAGGGGAGCCATCCCGTGCGGGAGTCCATCTCCCTCGCGTCGTCCGTGGCCAGGGACGACCGCATCAAGTTCATCGTGGTGGACACGGAGCCCAACGGCATGATCCGGTTCGGGCTCGCTCAGCAGCTCGCCGGGGCGCTGAGTGCGGAGTACTGCAAAATCGAGGACCTGAAAGCCAACAAACTACTGGATGTGGTCAGGAGAAGCCTGTGATGAACCCTCAGTGCATTTATCCCTTCGTCGCCATTGTCGGTCAGGAGCACATGAAGCTTGGCCTGATTCTGAACGTCGTCAATCCGAGCCTTTCGGGCGTGTTGATCCGCGGCGAGAAAGGCACCGCCAAGTCCACGGCCGTTCGTGCCCTGGCGGACGTGCTCCCGGAAATTGAAGTGGTCGCTGACTGCCCATTCCAGCTGTCGGCCGAAGGGGATCCCGCGGTCTGTGTTCACTGCGGCAATGCCGTCTGTCGGGAAACGACTCCCGGCAGCCCCCGCAGAACCGTCCGCAGAAAAGTCCGCGTCGTGGAGCTCCCCGTGGGGGCCACCGAGGACCGGGTCGTGGGGACCCTGGATCTCGAACACGCCCTGAAGGAAGGCGAGAAGCGCTTCGAGCCGGGAATCCTCGCGGCGGCTCATCGGGGCATTCTCTATGTGGATGAGGTGAACCTCCTGGATGACCACATTGTGGACGTGCTCCTCGACTCCGCCGCCATGGGGGTGAGCACGGTGGAAAGGGAGGGCATCTCCTTCACCCACCCGGCCAGGTTCACCCTCGTGGGAACCATGAACCCGGAGGAAGGCGAGCTGCGGCCGCAGCTTCTGGACCGGTTCGGGCTGTGCGTGCGGATTGAAGGAATCCGGGACGTCGAGGCGCGGGTGTCGATCATGGAGCGTCGCACGGCCTTCGACGAGTACCCGCAGGGATTCTGCCGGCTGTGGGAAGACGAATCGAGGGAGCTCTCCCGCCAGATCCAGCAGGCCATGGCCCTCTACCCACGCGTCATGATCGACCGGCCGCTCCTCATGGATATCGCCTCCTGCTGCCTGGACGTGGGCGTGGACGGGCACCGGGGGGACATCATCATGCTCAAGACGGCCAAAACCGTCGCCGCCTACGAGGGTAGAACGGAAGTGACCCGGCGGGACGTCGACCTCGCGGCTGAGCTGGCTCTGCCCCACCGGGTGAGGCGCCAGCCGCTCCAGGAGATCGCGGCCGACGTCCTGGCCCTGCGGTCGGCCGGGGTCTGATCCGCGGCCTTGGTCCTCGACCTGGGGCTTGAAACCTTACAGTTGAAACGTTGCAGTACAGGGGAATCGGCCGCTCTCCGGCAAGAGTCCGCGGCAGGCTCCCCGTGATGAAGCGTCTGGGGGCGAGGCGGGTTCCCCATGCGGGATTGCTCCCAAGTCCGCCTCCCTCCCATCCATTCACCGATTCCATTCAGGAAAGGTACAGGCTGAAACGGGAGGAGAGGATCATGAGGCGGTGTGGGGGAATCGTGTTGTGTTGTTGGTTGGCTCTCTCTTTGACGTCTCCCCAAGCGGCGGCGGAAGAACCGGACCCGTCGAAAACGGAGGAAGTGAAAAAAGCGCCGACCGTGCAAGAGGCGAAGCTCGAAGAGGTGGTGGTCACCGCCACCCGGACGGAGAAGACCCTCGAGTCGGCGCCCGGGAGCGTTTCGGTGGTGACCCGGAAGGAAATCGAGAACAAGGGAGCCAGGACGGTCGATGAAGCGCTGGACACGGTGGTCGGGGCCTATGCGCCGAGAAACATCGCCGGAGGCATGATGGACTCCCTGGCCAACGCCGCCGTCACCCTGAGGGGGGTTCCCCGGGCCGTCAACACCCTGTTCATGCTCAACGGCATCGGCCTCAACGACTCCTATTCCGGGAGCCAGAGAAGCGCCTTGTCCATTGCACCCGAGAACGTCGAGCGCATCGAGGTGGTCCGGGGACCGACATAGCCTGGTCCGTGGCGCTCCCCGAGTTCGAGGGCGTCATCGAGCCGATCATCATCGGGGCGAGCCGAAAGACGGAGGACGACGAATCGGGGGCCACCCTCGAGCTGCGGTCCCCCATCGAGGAGCGGTCCACGCGTCTCGCGCGGCGGGTGAAAAAATGGGTGGAGCTCCGGCGGAAGCCCGTTTCCGAGCGTGAAGTCGCCTTCGTGCTGCACAACAATCCCTGCGCCTCGGTAGAGGCCACGGTGGGGGGCGGAGCCAACCTGGACACCCTCGAAAGCGTCGCCAGGGTACTGAATCGCATGAAGGAGCATGGGTACAGCGTGGCCCCGCCCGAGAATGGCAAGGAGCTCATCGAGACCATCATGGACCGCAAGGCCATCTCCGAGTTCCGATGGACCACCGTGGACGAGATCGTGAGCAAGGGCGGGGTCCTGGGCCGCATGTCCGTGGACGATTACCGCAGCTGGTTCGACACCTTTCCGGAGCGGACCCGGGTGCCCATGTCGGAAGCCTGGGGCAATCCGCCTGGGGAAGAAATGAACGGCATGCCGCCCGCCATGGTTTTCGAAAACGACATCCTGGTGACGGGCGTGCCCTACGGCAACGCGGTGGTGTGCGTCCAGCCCAAGCGGGGCTGCGCCGGCCCCCGGTGCGACGGTCGGGTCTGCAAGATCCTCCACGACCCTGATGTTCCGCCGCCGCACCAGTATCTGGCGACTTATCGTTACCTCGAAGATACCTTCGGCGTGGACGTGGTGGTCCATGTGGGCACCCATGGAAACCTCGAGTTCCTGCCGGGCAAGGGCGTGGGGCTCTCGGAAGCCTGCCTTCCGGACCTATCCATCCACGAGCTGCCGCATCTCTACATTTACAACTCGGACAACCCCCCCGAGGGCACCATCGCCAAGCGGCGCAGCTGCGCCGCGCTGGTGGACCACATGCAGACCGTCATGACCCAGGGCGGGCTCTACGAGGAGATGGAAGAGCTGGAGCGTTACCTGGCCGAATACGAGCAGGCCAGGCTTACGGAAAAAGGGCGTGCCCACAGCCTGGAGCACCTGATTCTGGATCTCCTCGAGAAGACCAACCTCAAGCAGGAGATCCGGCTCACGGACGACAGGCCCTTCGAGGAGGTGGTCAAGGCCACCCACGAGGCCTTGAGCCGCATCCGGAACACCCAGATCCAGGACGGCATGCACATCTTCGGGGAACTTCCCGAGGGGGAGAGCCGGGCGGCCTTCATCAACTCGGTCATGCGCTACGATGCCGGCCGGGATGTCTCGCTGCGCAAGCTCATCTGCAAGTCCATGGGACTCGAGCTCCGGCAGCTCCTGGAGGACCAGGGCGTCGTCCATCCCGACTTCCGCATGAGCCACGGGCAGCTGCTGGAAGAGATCGACACCCTGAGCAAGCTCGTCATCGGCGAGGTCCTCGGCTCGGCCAACAGCGGGCTGCGCGGGCGATTCGTCGAAATCCTGGGCGAGCGGCTCCGCGCCGACATTCTGGACGACGAGCTGGAGCTGATCCGAAACCAGGTCCTCGACCTCGACTTTCGCATCGGCGCTTCGAAAGAGATCGAGGCCCTGCTCTACGGCTTCGACGGCGGCTACATCCCGGCGGGGCCCTCGGGACTGGTCACCCGCGGCCGGGACGACGTGCTCCCCACCGGCCGGAACTTCTTTTCGCTCGATCCCCAGCGGGTTCCCACCAAGGCGGCGTTCCAGGTGGGCGAGCGGCTGGCCCAGTCGGTCATCGAAAAGCACCAGCGCGAAGAGGGGAAATATCCCGAGAACGTCGCCATCTTCTGGATGTGTACGGACATCATGTGGTCGGACGGCGAAGGCATGGCCCAGATCTTTTCACTGCTCGGCGTGCGGCCGACCTGGCTCTCCAACGGGCGGGTCAACGAATTCGAGGTCATTCCGCTGGAAGTGCTGGGTCGCCGCGGGTGGACGTGACCATCCGGGTCTCCGGGATCACCCGGGACAACTTCCCCAACTGCGTCGAGCTCATGGATGAGGCCGTGCAGGCGGTGGCGGCCCTGGACGAGCCCCCGGAGATGAACTTCGTGCGGAAGCACACCCTCGAGCAGTTGGCGGCCGAGGGGCAGGACCCTGCCGACCGGGAAGTCTGGCGCAAGGCCACCTATCGGCTGTTTTCCGCCAAGCCCGGCACCTACATGGCCGGCGTGAATCTCGCCGTCTACGCCTCGGCCTGGAAGGACGAGGCGGACCTCGAGGACATCTTCGTCTACTGGAACGGCTACGCTTACGGCAAGGGCGTCTTCGGCGAGGAATCCCAGAAGCAGCTCATCCACAGTCTGAAGACCGTGGACCTCACCTTCAACAAGGTGGTGACCGACGAATCCGATCTCTTCGGCTGCTGCTGCTACTTCGGCACCCACGGGGGCATGACGGCGGCGGCGCGGTCCATCTCCGGCCGGGAGGTGCGGACCTACTACGGCGACACCCGGGAGCCCGAGAACGTCGAAGTGAGGGACCTCGCCGACGAAGTGCGGCGTGTCGTGCGCACCAAGCTCCTCAACCCGCGCTGGATCGACGGCATGAAGCGCCATGGCTACAAGGGGGCCGGCGACATTTCCAAGCGGGTGGGCCGCGTCTACGGCTGGGAATCGACCACCCAGGAAGTGGACGACTGGATCTTCGACGACATCGCCAAGACCTTCGTGCTCGAGGAGGAAAACCGGAAATTCTTCGAGGAGAACAACCCGTGGGCCCTGGAGGAGATCGGTCGAAGGCTGATCGAGGCCCATGAGCGCGGGCTCTGGAACGCCGACCCCGAAGTCCTGGAAGCACTGAAAAACACCTACCTCGAGATCGAGGGCTGGATCGAGGAGCGCATGGGCGAGGTCGCCGGCGATTTCCAGGGTGGGGCGGTGGACATCCTGACGACCGAGGATGTCGAGAACTGGGGCGCCATGATGAGCGAGGTCAAGGAGAAGCTGAGCGCCCTGAGAGCCGGCAAACCGGCTTAGGCCGAAGGGCGGCGGAGGGAACCGTGCGGCAGCCGTTCCGGGGGAAGCTCAGTATGCATCGATATTCGCGTATCTTTTTGGGTGCGGTCATGGCTCTCCTGGTGCTGGTTGTTCAATCCTCGATGGGGTGGGCCGCCAAGGCAGGAAAGGCCTTCACCCTGACCGATGCCTTGGGCAAAACGGTGGAGGTCCCGGCGCCGGCGCGGCGCATCGTAACGACCAACGGGGATGCTGCGGAAATCCTTTGCGCCCTGGGGGCCGGCGACCGGATCGTCGGCGTCACCACGCATATCGCCGACTCGGCCACGGACCTTCTGCCGGAGCTCAAGGGAAGGCCCGTTGTCGGGTCGTCCCAGGCCCCCAGCCTGGAGCGGATCGCCGAGCTCCGGCCGGACCTGGTCATTGCCTACGAGATGTGGATGACTCAGGAGGCTTTCGAGGCCAGGCTAGCCCCGCTGGGGATCCCGGTGGCAAGGATGCTCTGCTACCGGGTGGAACACCTCGACTCGGACATTCGCACCCTGGGAAAGATCGCCGGCCGGGAAAAGGAAGCCGAGGCGTACATCGACCATTTCCAGGCGGTGCTGGGTGAGGTCCGCAAGAGGCTTGAAGGCGTCGCCCCGAGGGTCCGGGTGTATGCCGAATCCTACCGGGATTATTCCACGGTGGCCCGGGGCTCCGGGGCCGACACGCTGCTGGAGCTCGCCGGTGTCGACAACATCGCGCTGTCACAGCCCGTACCTTTTCCTGCCATCAGTCCCGAATGGGTGGTGGAGCAGAACCCCGAGGTCATCCTCAAGGCCTCCAGCTCGCAATGGCTCAAGATGGGCTACGGCGTAACGGATCTCGATGCCGTCGTCGCTTTTCGGCATGGGATCATGAACCGCCCGGCCTGGACCCGCATCGAGGCCGTGAGGAACAACCGGATCTTTCTGCTGTCCAACGAGATCTGGACCGGTCCCAGGGCTCCCATCGGCATCCTCACCATCGCCAAATGGTGTTACCCGGAACGCTTTGCCGACATTGACCCGGAGGCCGTGCACCGCGACTGGCTCCGCAAATGACATGGCAAAGAGCTTAAAGGAATCTATGCCTACCCTTGAGACCGCGACAACGAAGCAATCCGGGGGGGATTACTACCGGGCGTCCCTGAAGGGCAAGGCCTTCTTGGTGGCCATTTCGCAGGCCAAGGGTTCGGTGACCCAGGCTGTGGCCGTGTTGAAGAAAGCCAGGCAGAACCTGGAGTACTGCACGATCAAATCTCCGGTGAAGGGCATCGTCATCGACCGGCGGGTGAACATCGGCCAGACGGTCGTGGCCAGCCTGAACGCTCCGAGCCTCTTTCTCATCGCCAAGGATCTCCGGCGGCTTCAGGTCTGGGTTGCTGTGAACGAGGCGGACATCGCCAGCATTCACCAGGACCAGCGCGTCGTATTCACGGTGGACGCCTTCCCAGGGGAAACCTTCGAAGGCCGTGTCGATAAGATTCGACTCAACGCGAACATGACCCAGAACGTGGTTTCCTACATCGTGGAGGTCAACACGGACAACTCAGGCGGCAAGCTGCTGCCATACCTCTCGGCCAATGCCCGGTTCATCGTCAACGAGCATTCCCAGGTGCTGATGGTTCCCAATGCAGCGCTCAAGTGGAGACCGCGGGCTTCCGCCGCCGGCGGAGGCAGCCACGGCACTGTGGATGCCACAGGGCAGCCGCCGGATGCTGCCGGGAGCTCCCTTTCCAGGGAGCCATCCGCAGGCCGCGGCGTCCTATGGGTGGTCAGCGAGGGCGGGTCGGTCCGACCGGTCCAGGTCCGGGTGGGTCTGACGGACGGAAGCTGGACGGAAGTCCAGGCCGAGGGGATCCGGGAGGGCACGACGGTGGTCGTGGGAGAACGGCCGCAGACGGCGGAGCAGGAGGGGAGGGGGCTGATCAACCCCTTCGCACCGAAGCCCTTAGGCAGGACCGGAGGCCCCTCCCGGCATTAGGAACCTATGTCGCATTCGGAGTTGTCGCCGTGACTTTCATTGAGCTGCAACGCATTGGGAAGACTTACCGTTTCG
>CAZEOY010000139.1:0-7741 GCA_964513835.1 uncultured Syntrophobacteraceae bacterium | reverse complement strand
GCTTTCCTGCGCGCCGAAGGCGCGCTTTCCCGCTGCCTCGATGGTAGGGATGTTGGCGATGCCGTCGCTCAGGACCTGGATCGCTTCGGTGAGCAGGGGAGAGAAGAAGCGGTTCACGGCAAACCCCGAGGCGTCTTTCACGAGGATGGTCGTCTTCCCATGGAGACGACCCACCTCCAGGGAACGGCGGACGGTCTCGTCGCTGGTCCCGTCGTGGGGAATGATCTCGAGGAGCCGGTTCTTGGCGGGATGGAAGAAGTAGTGGATCCCGATGAACCGGTCGGGGCGGCTGGTTGCCTTGGCGAGCTCACGAACGTAGTAGCTCGATGTATTCGTGGCCAGAATGGTTTTGGGCGAGCAGACCTGGTCGAGATTCTTGAACAGGTCCTTCTTGACCTGCTCGTCCTCAAAGACCGCTTCGATCACGAGGTCCGCGTCGGCAAGGGCCTTGAGGTCCGTGGCTCCATGGAGGCGTCCCATGGTGGCGTCCACCTGGGCCTGGGTCAGGATCTTTCTCGCGACGCCCTGGCCGAGAATATTGCGAATGATGCCCAGGCCGCGGTCCACAAATTCCTGCTTCGTGTCGACCATGATGACGTTCAAGCCTTCCATGGCCAGCTTCTGAGCAATGCCGGAACCCATGTTCCCGGCCCCTACGACTCCGATTGTGCTGATCCCGTTCATGTTTTCCTCGTCTGAATATGGTGTGAGTGGAGTTGCTCTCTTGTGGGCTCAAGACATCGATCTGCCTCAATCGATGATGCCTCGCCCTCTCAGACCGGCTATTTCGCTCTCGCTGTAACCGACGATCTTGCTGAGAACGGCCTCGGTATCCTGTCCGACCCGGGGAGCCCCCCGCCACACCTGCTGCCGGGTTCGGCTCATCTTGGGGGCGAATCCATAGGCGGTGATGGTCTTCCCAAGGGTTTCGTCCCTGTACTGGATCCAGTTGCCCCTCTTCTGGTAGTGCTCATTGTTCATCAGCTCCGCGGCGGTCCGGGGGATGCCGCAGGGCACCTTGAATTTGCGGAAGTGAGCTGCGGCTTCTTCCGAGGTGCGCTCGGCCATCCACTTCTCGATGAGAGCGTGAAGCTCGCGCCCCAGCTCCGAGTCCACCGCCTCTTTGGAGCCACCGGCTTTTTCGTGGGAATATTTCTCCACGTCGATGTCCATGGCCTTCAGGGTGCGCCCGTACACGGCGGGACCGTAGGCCCCGATGAACAGGTATGCGTCTTTGGTCTTGAAGAGGTTTGCGGGCTGGAAGATGGGGATCTTGTTGCCGCCCCTTTCCTTGACCATGCCCAGGGTGTGGTAGTTGACGAAGGTGTCGTTGAGGCACTTGCTCATGCACTCGGTCTGGGCCACATCCACCACCTGCCCCTGTCCCGTCTTCTGGGCATTGACGTAGGCCACCAGGATGCCGCTCACACAGAACATGGCCGTCACATAATCGTTGATGAAAGCGCCGCCGAGGGAAGGGGGCATGTCGGGCCAGCCGTTGAGATGCATCCAGCCGCCCTCGGCCTGCCCGATGGCGTCATAGGAGGGCCGGTCGCATTCTTCGGGAACCCCGCCGAACTGCGGCCTGCCGAAGCCGCTGATGTGGGCGATGACCAGCTTGGGGTTGACGTCGAAGAGCATCTCGTCGGTGATCCCCAGCTTTTCCGTCCACACCATGTTTTCCAGCCAAACGTCACAGTTCTTGATGAGTGACAGGAAAATATCCCTGGCTTCGGGGATCCTGAGATTCACTTCCAGCGTGAAGCTCAGCTTGTTTCGGGCATCCTGAACCCAGCCCGTGCTGACCTTCTGGTGAGCGGGCACTTCAGGGCCTGCGAGCCTGAACGGCCTCCCCCCTCCGTTTCCGTTGGTGATCACCGGAGCCTGGCCTCGAAACGGGTCGCCGTATCCCGGCCGCTCCACGTGAATGACTTCCGCTCCATGCTCGGCCAGGATGGTGGCGGCAAAAGGTGCCGACACGACGCTTCCGGTCATGAGCACCCTCATCCCCGACAGTCCTCCGAAGGGAGGAATCAAAGCCGGTGCAGGAACACGCTCGATCGCCTTCCATCTTTCCATGTGCATCCTTTCTATCTTCATGCTTGCTTGCCCAGACCGCCCGTGGCCGGTCGCCCATTCCTCATAGCCACATAGCAATCATAATCCAGTTGTTTTATAGCTATAGTTAATATGTAGCTATAAAGTAGTCAAGAGAAAAAGCACACTCTGGAAATGAGAACGTCATTTTCTTCGCAGACACGCTGCAGGCGGGCTTTGAGAGGGGCGAAGATGCGTCCGGCTCACATGGTTTGATCGACCGGCACCGGACGTGGTGCGCTTCGCGGGATGTTTGAGCTCGGGGATGGGCTTGCTCGATCGGGGATGAAGGTGCTGAAGAGAGGGCACTGCTGGTGAGGAATTAAAGTGCAAGCTGCTCTCTGAGCTTATTCTTGAGCAGCTTGCCGCTGGCACTCAGGGGCAGGGCGTCCAGGAAGATCACTTTTTTGGGGACCTTGTAGCCTGCGATTTCTTTTCGGCAAAAGGCCCGGATCTCATTCTCGGTCACCTGCACATCAGATCTCTTCACGATGACGGCGGTGACGGACTCGCCCCAGGTCTCGTCCGGAAGACCGATGACCGCGGATTGTGTGACCGCGGGATGCTTGTAGAGCACGCTCTCCACCTCGGCCGGAAAGACATTCTCCCCGCCCGTGATGATCATGTCCTTTTTCCTGCCCACCACGTGGATAAATCCCTGATCGTCCACCCTGGCGAGGTCAGACGTGTAGAACCAATGGTCTCTGAAGGCCTTTCGGGTCTCCTCCGGCTTGTTCCAGTAACCCAGGGTGGTACCCACGCCTCGGACCCGGATTTCACCCACGGCGCCTGGAGCCACCGGTACGCCGCTTTCTTCGACCACCTCGGCCTGCATGCCATCGTAGCTTTTTCCGCAGGAGCCCAGAATCTCCTTGTTTCCTCCCGCGAGCGCCGCCGCCACCTCATCGATTCTCAAGATGCTGATGGAGCCCACCGTCTCGGTCGTGCCGAAGCCGTGCATGAAGATGTTGCCAAACCGTTGGATCGCCTTCTCGAAAACCACGGGAGTGACCGGCGCACCGGCGAAGAGAACCCTCCTCAGACTGCGGAGATCAAACTGGTCGGCTTTCGGGTGGTTGACGAGGAACATGAGCATCGGAGTGGCAAGGACCCCTGTGGTGACCCTGTGCTCTCCAACGAGTCGCACGAACTCCTCCACGTCCCACCGGGGCATGATCACAGAGGTGCATCCCGTGTAAAGGCCGTTCATCAGGACCACCACTCCGGAGGCATGAAACAGGGGAGTGGGAATGATCCCCATGTCGTCCCGCCGCATCTCCATCTCACGGCACATGGTTTTCCCCACGTGGTGGAGATTGCGATGGGTCACCATGCAACCTTTCGGCGCTCCGGTGGTCCCGCTGGTGTACATCAATGCAGCCAGGTCGTCCTCTCCAATCTCGACGGCGGGTTCGCGGGATGACGCGGCCTCGATGAGAGTCTCATAATGAAGCCATCCCCCTGGAATCGCGGCCTCGTCTCCGATGAAGATCCGGTGTTTCACAAAGTCCAGGCTGTGCTTCATCTCCTCCACGTGGCCCACATATTCCTCGTTGACCATGAGGGCGGACACCCCGGCGTCGAGGAGGACCGTTCGGAGCTCCGACGGAGTGAGCCGGAAATTGAGCACGACCAGGATAAGTCCCGCATTGGGCACGCCGATGTAGGATTCGGCACTCTCCATGCTGTTCCGGCTCAAGACCGCCACCCGGTCCGACTTGGAAAGCCCCATCGCGAGGAGGGCATTTCCCAAGCGACGGGAGCGCTCCCCCAATTCCTGGAATGTGTATTGCCTGGAGCCCCCGATGAGTGCCGCCTTTTCGGGACATTCTGTAAGGGTTCGTGCCATCATCGTTCTGAGGGTGCCTTGGCTCTCCATCTCTTTTCCTCCAAAGGCTCCACTGTCCTGTTCTTGATCTCCATCGGTCCACCAGCGAGCGCCATAAGCTATATAGCAGCTAATAAATAGCTTTAGGCTCCTGTGAAGTCAACAGCTTTTTCAACCCGTCCGAACATTCATTCCTGGCAACTCGTCTCACTCCCATGGCGAAGACCTCACCCGGAGCCCCTCCATCTCGTGGTCTGGTCGAGGGCGGCCAGCCCATTACAAATGAGTCTTGACTAATCATAATATAGCTTTAATATGGCTTTAAAGTGATGATTGTGGGCTCGAAACATGGGGCACTTCAATGGTGACTCAAGCCAACCCACTCGGCTTGCCCCCGGGCAGATCGTCCTGAGGGGAAATGACGCAGATGAAAGGCTCGAAAAGAGCGGGAAAGGAAAGAAGCGATGAAGGCTCTGGTGGTTCTCAAACAGGTTCCGGACACCGAGTCCGCAATTCGCCTGGCCGGTGACGGGAGATCCATCGTCACGGATGGGCTCAAATGGATCCTCAACCCATACGACGAGTTTGCGGTGGAGGCCGCACTCCGGCTGAAGGAACAGCACGGCGGCAGCGTCACCGTGCTGGGCTACGGGCCGCAGCGCGTCGTGGAATCCCTCCGGGTGGCCCTGGCCATGGGAGCGGACGACGCGATTCTCATCGGTGAAGACGATTTGGAGGGCTGTGGTCGCTTGCGGTTGGCCAGAGCGTTGGCCACGGCAGTCGATTCCCTGAGCCCTGATGTCGTCATCATGGGCTCTCGGGCGGTGGATTACGATATGGCCCAGAGGGGTCCCATGATCGCCGAATTCCTGGGTTGGCCCCACCTTCCGCTTGCCGTTTCGCTGGACTCGGACGGTTCCAGCCTCACCATCAAACGCCCCATCGAAGGGGGGAGCGTGACCCTCAAGGCTGCACTGCCCGCATTGGTAACGCTTGGCGGATCGCACGCCGTCTGGAGCCCGAGGATCGCCTCCCTGCCGGGTATCATGAAGGCGAAGAAGAAGCCTCTGGCCGTCAAAAGACTCTCCGACCTGGGTTTGGATGCTTCACAGTATGCGCCGGGTGCAGGGAAGACGCGCATCACTTCTTACGAGATGCCCCAGGAACGACAGCCGGGGCGAATTGTTGACGGGGGAATGGATACGGCAGGAAAAGCGCGGGAGCTCGTGCGCCTTCTGCGTGAGGAAGCCAAAGCGATTTGAGTGGCGAGGAGAAGAGGGAAATGTCAAAGTGCGTGTGTGTGATCGCTGAAATTCGGGAGGGCAATATCCGCCGTGTTTCTCACGAGGTGGCCAGCGAGGGGAAGAGAATGGCCGATGCCCTGGGTGTGGATCTCGTCGGCATCGCTCTGGGATCCGGCATTGCGGATAAGGCTGCCGAGTTGGGACAGTACGGGGTCAAGAAGGTCTACGTGGTGGACAGCCCGGAGCTGGAGAGCTATCTGGCCGAAGCCCATGTACCCGTAATTGCCGAAATCATCCAACGGTGCGATCCGGCGGCGGTTCTGCTGTCTGCATCCGTGGACGGCAAGGACCTGGCGGCGCGGCTGTCTGCTCGCCTCGATGCGGGGCTGGTGCAGGATTGCACTCAGATCGCCGTTGAAAATGGAAGAATCAAAGCCAGGAAGCCGGTCTTTGCCGGGAAATGCTTCACCTGGAACGAGTGGATCGAAGGGGCGATGCCGCTCATATCCTGCCGCCCGAACGTCATGGAATGCTCGCGTCAAATTGAGGACCAGAGGGCAGAGGTGGAGACGCTCGATATTCCCGTACCGCCCTGCCGGTCGAGCGTCCTGTCGGTGGACCTGGACACTTCGGGCAGAGTCGGGCTTTCGGGGGCGGAAGTCATCGTGTCGGGCGGCCGCGGCATGAAAGAAGCCGGGAATTTCATTCTCCTCGAGGATCTGGCCAGGCTGCTCGGCGCCGCGGTGGGGGCTTCACGCGCCGCCGTCGATGCAGGATGGCGCCCCCATTCGGATCAGGTGGGGCAGACGGGAAAAGTGGTGAACCCGAACCTCTACATCGCCGTGGGGATCTCAGGGGCTATTCAACACCTGGCAGGCATGGGAACATCCAGAACCATCGTGGCCGTGAACAAGGACTCGGATGCGCCCATATTCGCCAAGGCCGATTACGGGATCGTGGAAGATCTTTTCAAATTTTTGCCTGCATTTGAAGAGGAAGTGGTGAAGTTCAAGACAAGCTGTTCATGACAATCGCGAAATGGTGCAGGAAATGGACGGAAAGCGAGTGAGCGACAGCACGGTGGTGATGGCGCAGGTGATGAACCCTCAGGATGCCAACCCCGCAGGGAATGTCCACGGGGGTGTCATGATGAAGCTCATCGACACGGCAGCGGGTACGGTTGCCGTTCGGCATTCGAGGTCCAATGTGGTCACGGCCTCCATCGATCGGCTGGATTTTCTCGGTCCAGTGTTCCTGGGAGATCTGGTCACCCTGAAGGCAAGCCTGAACTACGTCGGGAAGACATCCATGGAGGTCGGCGTCCGCGTGGAAGCCGAAACGCTCCTGACTAGTGAGGTGAGGCACACGGCATCCGCCTATCTGACTTTTGTGGCACTGAATCTTCAGGGCCGTCCCACGGCTGTGCCTCCCCTCATCCTGGAAACGGAAACCGAACGCAGAAGAAACCACGAAGCCAGGGCGAGGCGAGAAATGCGCAGCCTGGAAAAGAAGACGGAGAAGGAGCGATCGAGTCGCCACCGGTAGCGGGCGCTCCCGTTGCATCAAACTGGGGGCGTGGCACGTTTCCCCCGGAGGATTTTTCAACTCACTTGAAAAGTGTTGCCACTGCGGGTATTTTTGACCTGACTGGTGAGCTCATGAAGCTGCCCTCTTGATCCGGAGCCGCCAGGCAAGGATAATGAGGTTTAGGCGATGCAGGGAATCGAGAGTGTCGATAAGAAAGAGTTCTCTCGTTCAGGGTGCCATTCCACACTGATCGATTCCCTCGGATAGGGAAACCATCATCACGAATTCGCTCCTTCCGCCAGGTTTGCCAACTCCTCTATCCTTCGTAATGCCGATTCAACCCTTGGATTCATGGATCAGGAGAAGGAAGGCCCATGTCCATCCCAGATTATCTGTCGCCTTTCGTCGAGGTGGGTCGCGCTCTCTGTGACGGCGTAGACACAAACAGTGTGATGAACCTCATTTCACGCCGCACGGTTGAAACCCTGCGCCTCGACGGCTGCTTCACCAAAATGAAAAGCCGTGACGGGATCCGCCTGGAGCTGCTGTCGAGCTACGGGCTGAGCGAGGATTTGCTGTACACGGAATTCAGCAATTCCCCGGACAGTGTCTTCTTCCGGATACCCAAAGAGCTCGCATGCCTCAATCTTCCTCAACAGGTGGACCGGGTCCCGGAGGAGGAGATCATGCTGATTCACGGCATCCGCACGGCCGCCTTCATCCCCATCGAGGTGGAACAGGAAGCTCTGGCCATGGTGGCTCTTTTCAGCAAGACCCAGCGGGAGTTCACACGCGCAGAGCTGAATTTCGCCGAGGCCCTTGTTGCGCGGGGGGTCCTCACCTTCATGTGGCAGCGCCGCGTGGACGCGCTCGTCGAAGAGGAACGGAAGTATCTCCAGAGCTTTCAGGAGGTCAGCGGAGCCATCAACTCGACCCTCAATGTCGGCAAGGTGCTGGAGCTGGTCGTCAAGCTGGTCACCCAGGTGCTGGGCGGCAAAGGCTGCGTCGTCCGTGCGGTCGTCGCCGATAAAAATCGGCTGACGTC
>CAZEOY010000138.1:0-7770 GCA_964513835.1 uncultured Syntrophobacteraceae bacterium | reverse complement strand
CACTATTTAGTTTCCAAAGAGCAAGGTCGCTTGGTGTCTCGTTGGGAGAAGCGTCTTGTACCTTATGTACTTTCTGGAGTCAATAACTTTTTTCCGTTTTTTCCGCCTCCCTTTTTCGACCTGTGCCGAGGCGATCCGCTCCGCGTTTCCTCCTCGTCCACATCTGGCCGTCTCACAATTCGTTCGCCCCATGCGTCATTGCCTCGTGGTTGCGTCCTCGCCGTGAGAAGCCGCCTTTTAGCCCCATGCCCCTCCGGTGTCAAGAGAAAAAGACGAAAAAATGCACTCCCTCAATTTGAAGGCCTGCCGTGACGCTTCTCCGCTCAACCCCGGGCCGTTCGGCGATGTCTCGCATACTGGGAAGCCTCCATGCCCGCAACGCATCCCTCTCCCACTGCCTTGGCCATCTGCCAGGGCGGCCCGCAAAGGTCCCCCGCCGCATAGGCTCCGGCGATGCTGGTTTCCTGCTTCCTGTTGACAGCGACGTATTTCATGTCGGAATCCAAAGCGATGTCCAGTTTTGTGGCCAGCTCCAGTGCCCCTTTTGCCCCAAGCTCGATGAAGATCCCTTGAGCGGGGAGGGTTTCCCCGTTATCCAGCTCGATCGCTTCCACTTGCTGCGATCCCTTGATCGCTTTCACGCCGCGCCCCCGGTGCAAATGTATGGAGCTACTTTCCACCTGAAAACGGAGATTTTCAGATACCTGGCCATCCTTACAGATCAGGTGCACCTCATCTGCGATGAGCAGAAGCTTGAGCGCTCCGTAAAAGGCGGCGCTCTCGTCACCAACCACGGCAACGGTCTGGCCGCGGTAGAAATTGGCATCACAGTCGACGCAGTAGCTCACTCCCTTGCCCAATAGCTCCCTTTCCCCTGGAACGTTCAATCGATTGCGCGAAATCCCCATGGCCAGAATCAGGCTCCGCGCCAAGATGGCATGGCCGTCTTCCAGCTCCACCCTGAATCGTCCGTCTTCCTCTCGGGCAATGTCCACAACGTCCAATTCCGAGAACTTCGCCCCAAAACGCTCCGCCTGTCGACGACCCTGATCGAGAACCTTCTGCCCGCTGAGAGTACCCTCCATGCAGCAGTAGTTTTCGATGTGGGCCTTGTAGAGTGAGCTCTTCTGCATTCTCCCCAGCACCGCCACGGAAGCTTTGCTGCGGGCCGCATGCAAAGCAGCCTGAAGTCCCGCAGGTCCGCTACCCAGGATGACTACGTCAAATTCCGAAATCTTGTCCCCCACAGAGTGCTCCTATGCAAAAACATCATTCAACAAAAGAATAGATTTTCAGGCTGAATCGAAAGAGAGCATCACTACCGAAGAAAGTGCTGGTCCCATCGCTTCAACCTCAACGAACCACGGCCTGCCGACTCGAACCTTCTTCCCGATCCCAGACCGGCATTACGGATGCCATAAGCACGTCCTGCCAGGGCATTTCCTGGCTCCAGTTTGAGTATAATACCTTCAGGCGTCTGAAGCAAAGCGCGTTCGGCTCGGCAACTCGCCGCACCGGATGTTGCATCGAGAATTGGCGGTGCTGTAAAATAAATATAACGGCACAATGGAGTCTTGTCGTTGGGGATGGAGGCTCTTTCCAAGATGTGTGTGCGACGGACTTTGCCCTCAGAAGATTCTTTGCATGAACTGCCCAGCCTGGATGTGACGGCGGCCCTGATCGTCGCCCGTGGCCGCATCTTCATCGCGCAGCGTCCTCCTCATAAGAAGTTTGGGCTGCTCTGGGAATTTCCAGGAGGCAAGGTGGAAGAGGGAGAGTCGCTGGAACAGGCTCTGCGACGCGAGATTCGCGAGGAGCTCTGCTGGCACGTGCAGGTCGGGGAGCTCTTTCGCTGCGTTCGCCACTTCCACGAGCACCAGGTACTGGAGCTTCACGCTTTCTGGTGCTCCATCTACGGGGGCAACCTCTGTCTGAAGGAGCACATTGACTGCCACTGGGCGCTGCCAGACGAGCTGAACCGTTTCGAGTTCACACAGCCGGACAAGGAAATCATCTCACTGCTCGAAACAATGGGCTCATTCCCGGACGTCCTGAAGAGCTCCTGAGATTGTCCACTCCGCCCCTCATGCCAGCAGGTCGAAGATGGAAGCCATCCGTTGGCCACTCTGGCAGGCCCCGTTGCCGAATCTGTCCCATCGCTTCGTTTCGCCGTCACCCGAAAGGCGGCGCATCATGTGAAGCCACACATGTATGTCCGCGAGACATCGATTCGTGCGGAAGTATTGCCATTTGCCGGGGTCGAGGGTTAAATACATCCCTTCGAATTCCAGCATGACTGAGCACGTCGCAGAATAGGCGCGACCCACCACAGCCTGACCGCGAGTGTTTTCATTTTTGGTGGTTTTTTCGACCTCGTGCATGCTTACTTTGCATGAAAAAGGATCGATTCAATGGAACAACAGACGGGCACTTGGCAGAAGATAAACAAGACTCTGGGATCCCTGAAACTCACGCTCTTCGTCTTCCTTACCCTGGCTGTCTTTTCGATCGTCGGGACACTTCTCCCCCAGGGGATGACTGAGCAAGATCTCCATGAGCGATTCGGACCGGGCCTTGGACACTGGATTGAGAGCATGGGATTCCATGACGTGTACCGCACGGGGTGGTTCCGATTTCTCCTCCTCTTGCTCTGCGTGAATCTCATTGTATGCAGTCTGCAGCGCCTGCCCAAAACCCTGAAGCTGATCCGGCACGAAGAGGGAGACATCAACCCCAATAAGCTGTTGAAGTTATCGTACAGCGTTGAGCTGACGACTCGTCTTCCCTGGGAGGAAACCAAGTCGCGTCTCACCCGAGTCCTGTCCGATGGCTTTGCCCCTCCCAAGATCTCCCTTGACTCCGATATCTATACTGCGTATGCGATCCGTGGAAAGTGGTCCCCGCTGATGGTCTACATGGTCCACTCCAGCGTTCTGATCGTTCTGGCGGGTGCCCTGTTCGGATCTATATTTGGATTCAAGGGATTCATGCAAATATTGGAGGGAGAGAGTTCGGATGAGGTGATTCTTTCGTCCGGACATCAGCAGATCACACTCCCTTTCAAAATCCGCTGCGACGATTTCAACGTTTCCTTCTACGATACCGGAGCACCCAAGGAATTCCGGTCGGACCTGACCGTGCTGAACGATGGCCAGCCCGTTCACCAGCAGACGATTCGCGTCAACGATCCCATGAGCTATGAAGGGATCACCTTCTACCAGTCCTCCTATGGGAGCACATTGAAGCTTGCCGAGCTGGAGTTCAGCGACAAGGCCGCGGGAGTCTCCCAGAAGATGACCCTTCGCTTTCGGGAGACCGCTTCGATCCCCGGCACTCAGGATCGGGTCCAGCTGGTCCAGTATCAATCCGATTTCAGTCGGTTCGGACCTGCCATCGGAGTCGTTCTTCAAAAGCATGGACAGCAGGAGTCGAGCGGGTCATGGATCCTGGTGAACATGCCCGATTTCCACGGAAACCGTATCCAGAATTACCATGTGAAAGTCATTCGAACAGAAGCCTCGGAATACACCGGTCTCCAGGTCAAAAAGGATCCCGGTGTGTGGATGGTTTATGCCGGGTTCACGGCCATGCTCATCGGAATAGGATTGGCCTACTACACCAGCCAAAGGAAGATATGGGTCTGGGCTGCCCCGAAAAGGAACGCCCAGCGAGTGGTGATCGCGGGCCGGGCGAACAAGAATTCACTTGCCTTCGAAGCTGAATTCACCCAATTATGCGAGCGCTTGATGAACGACCTCAAATAGGTCGGGGGAAAGAGAGTTTATTTGATGAACAGCTCACTGCTTCTGAGTGTCACGACATTCGCCTATTTCGGATCGACGGCTCTCTATCTGAGCGGAGTGGTCTTTCGGCTGAGAAGCGTGCTGACCATCGCCAGCCTGGCGGCATTGGGGACTCTGATCATCCAGACGGTCGGGATCGGCCTCAGGTGGAAGGAATCTTACGACCTCGGCTATGGCCATGCACCGCTCTCCAATCTTTACGAATCCCTGGTCTTTGCCGCATGGGCCATCATGCTGCTCTATCTCATCATGGAGTACCGAACCAAGCAGCGGACGCTCGGAGTGTTTCCGGCCCTCTTCGCCTTTCTGGCCATGGCCTACGCCTCCTTTTCTACCAGTATCGATTCCAAGATCCAGCCTCTGCTTCCGGCGTTGAAGAGCAACTGGCTCATCGCCCACGTGATCACATGCTTTCTCGGGTATGCGGCATTTGCCGTTGCCTGCGGAATCAGTATCCTTTATCTGATGAAGAAGGCGAGTGAAACCGGCGATAGATCAGGCGCCGTGATGGCGATGATGCCCGAAGCGAGACAGCTGGACGAGCTCAACTATCAGCTCATCTTGTTCGGGTTTCTGTGGCTCTCCCTGGGTATCATCACGGGATCCATCTGGGCCAATTCCGCCTGGGGGACCTACTGGAGCTGGGATCCCAAGGAAACCTGGTCGCTCATCACATGGCTGGTGTATGCCGCCGTGCTGCACGCACGGACGATGCAGGGCTGGAGAGGCAGGCGCGTGGCCTGGTTGTCGCTCGTGGGCTTCGGCTGTGTCCTCTTCACCTATTTCGGTGTGAACTTTCTGCTGAGTGGCCTGCATAGCTATGCCACCCAATGAGCTGAGTGCAGGAGTGAGAAAATGATGGGACTGGGAGTTGGTGAGCTGATTCTCATTCTGATCCTTATCCTCTTCTTTTGCGGGGGAAAGAGGCTGCCGCTGATCGGGGAAGGCCTTGGGAAAGGTATCTCAGAATTCAAAAAGGCCATTCGGAACTTGTCGACGCCTGAAGCAGATCGTGAGAAGAAACACTGAGCCCCTGTAAACTGAAGAGTTATAGTATTTGCATTGATGACAGCTGTAATGAAGCGTTCATGACTGGATTCTGCCCTGAGGTCCGTTGAACTGCGGCTTCAGGGTTGGGTGGTGGCCTTTGTTCCGGGCTGTTGCGTCAATGACAAGGAGAGATGCCGAGATGTTCGGAATCGGGTTTCCGGAGCTCCTCTTGATTCTGGTTGTCGCCCTCATTGTCGTGGGTCCCAGCAAGCTTCCGGACCTTGCACGCGCATTGGGTCGAGGGTATGCCGAGTTCCGCCGAGCCACGGATGAGCTCAAAGAGACTTTTGAACAGGACGACACGGTGCGGGAGATCAAGCAGGAATTCCAGTCCGCTCAGCACGAGGTCCTTTACGGAGAACGGCCGTCCATCAGGAAACCCCCAGAACCTTCCCCAAAAGAGGAATCGGGCACCAGGCAGGCGCCCACTGACTCCCCGTCTGAAACGTCCTCCGAGCCATGAATTCGATTCTTGTGACAGGTCATGGGGGGGCCGAAAGGGATAAAGAAAAGAAAGTGAAGATTCATGTCAGATGACGATAAGATGCCCTTCACCCAGCATCTGGAAGAACTCCGAAAAAGACTGATCGTTTGTGCCGTGGCGGTAGCGGTTGGATTTCTCATTGCCTATGCATTCAAAGAGAAGATTTTCGAGATCCTTATGCGCCCCTGGATTGAGGCCATGCCCAAAGGGCACGAGGCGAGGCTCATTTACACGGCACCTCACGAAGCCTTTTTCACGTATTTGAAAGTCTCCTTCATGGGCGGCCTGGGGATTGCGGTGCCCGTGGTCGTCTTTCAGTTCTGGCGGTTCATTGCTCCCGGTCTTTACGAAAACGAGAAGAAATACCTGATTCCAGTCGTCTTTTTCTCAAGCGTCTTCTTTCTGGGTGGCGCGCTTTTCGGCTACTTCCTGGTATTTCCCGTGGGGTTTCAGTTTTTCGCGTCTTTCGCCAGCGATTACATCACTCCGATGGTCAGCACCAAAGAGTTTTTGACCTTTTCGTTTCGGCTGCTTCTGGCTTTCGGGTTCGTGTTCGAGCTGCCCATACTCGCATTCTTCCTGGCCCGGCTTGGCCTCATCAATGCTGACTTCCTGAGGCGTCAGCGCAAGTTTGCCATTGTGGCGATCTTTGTCATTGCCGCCATGCTGACGCCGGGGCCGGATGTCTTTTCGCAGCTGCTGATGGCAGGACCACTGCTGATTCTTTATGAGATGAGTGTCTGGATTGTTCACTTTTTCGGGAAGAAGCCCGTCCCTGAGGATGCCGTCTCCGAGCACGTCGACTCGTCCGTATGATCCCGTAGAAGAAACACTGATCATAGGATTTTTCACCGGGGGGTAGATTTTCCATGCAGAAAACCATGCTGGTTCTGGCCACAAGGAATTCAGGAAAAACTCGAGAAATTCAGAGCTTCCTGGAGGGTTTCCCCATAGAAATCCGAGACCTCAACGATTTCGGCCCCATTCCTGAGGTCGTCGAAGATGGCGCCACATTCGAGGAAAATGCCTACAAGAAGGCTCACTTCACGGCGAGAGTTCTCGGATTCCCTGCCCTGGCCGATGATTCGGGGTTGGAGGTGGAGGCCTTGAACGGTGCTCCGGGGGTTCATTCGGCCCGGTATGCAGGCCCCGATGCATCGGACGAAGAGAACAATCAGAAGCTGTTGGACAATCTCCGGGGCCAGGGAAACCGCAAGGCTCGTTTCTGCTGCGTCCTGTCCCTTGCCGTCCCGGCCGGTCCTGCGCTCACTTACGAATCCTTCTGCGAGGGAAGCATTCTGGAACAACCGAGGGGCACCAACGGCTTTGGTTACGACCCCCTGTTCTTCTATGAACCCATGGGAAAAACCTTTGGCGAAATGACTCTGGACGAGAAATCCCGGGTGAGCCATCGGGGCAAAGCCCTGAGCGAACTGAAGAGTGAATTTGCCAAGGTCCTCAAGTGGCTGGACCTGCGCATGGGCGAAGAATTGGAACGACGCGGCCGGCACGAATGCCACGATGCCAAAGCTTGAGAAATCCGGGATTGGCGACTGATTACTGAGATTTCGCCAGGGTTGCTATACTCGTTAGCGGTATGGTGAATCAAGGGCCGGGGTCAAAGCTGATGGCGGCGGGTCAGAACGACCGGTACAGACGTCGCCAAGGCTGCCGATTAGTCTGCCGTGCGTCGTTGACGGCCAGCTGAAGTGCTCCGGCGGCAAGCTCGGCACAATGTGCTTCATGCTTTGGAAGGGTTTCGAGATATTCGATGATTTGGCTCGCCGTGATGTCCCTGGCCTCCGAAAGCGACTTTCCCATGGCCAGGTGGACCGCGGTATTGGCGCAGGCCACGGAATAGATACAGCCATTGGTCTCGAAGGAGGCGGACTCAATGATCCCCTCGCGCAGCACGAGGTAGATCTCGACGGTGTCACCGCACTCTCTGCATTTCCGCCCGTAGCCGTCCGGCTGCCTCAGTGATTCCCGCCTGTCCGATTTGAATACCATTTCCAGGAAGCGCACCGAGTGTTCTTCCCAAAAGGTCAATGTTTTGACTTCCAAATCTTCTCCGTTCTCATGATTCTTGATTGGCTTCGAGCTCCACACCGGTCGATCGAAACACATGTATTGTATTCGATTGCATCAGAAAACCATAGACTCGGATCGATCGGCACTCTCCGTAAGCCACCCCAAAGGCACCCCGCGTGCTGAGGGGGCTTGTTGAAATCTCGACAGGTTGGAGATAAATTTCGCCGTGAAATCAGAACATATGACCGCCTGACTTGACTGAATGGAAGGTCATGAACCACATCCATTGACCTCAAATTCTACCGACAGGCGCGGGCTTGGCGTCCTAGGTTATTTGGAGAGTCCCGGCTTAGTACTACAACGAGACATTCGACAGACAGCTACCTCACAAAAAAGAGAGGA
>CAZEOY010000137.1:0-7798 GCA_964513835.1 uncultured Syntrophobacteraceae bacterium | reverse complement strand
GCCAAGAGCGGCAGCGTCGAAGGCTTCACCCAGCCTGAAGAGGCCAGCTGGTTCATCGGAGAGCTCGACAAGAAGGGTATCCGTCCGAACCTTCTGGCCATCAACAACGGGTCGATTCACGGGACCTATTTTGGAACTGCCCATGAAGGCATTCAGCTGGATTTGACCCGGGAAATCTGGAACGCGATTCAACCCTGGTCGGTCGACATTGCCCAGCATGGAATCACGGGAACCTCACTGGAGAAGATTTCCTCCTTCATCCAGTACGGCATCCGCAAGGGGAATGTGGGCACCCTCTGGCAGAATATTTCGTTCGGATTGGCCATGAATCAGAACGGCAACGCCATGACGACCGAAAATCGTGAGTATATCAAGAGGCCTTACCGGGGCGTTCCCGATGAGCTCTGGCAGGAAATGTGGAAGTGGGCCGTGGAAACGAACAACACGGGAGGCAATATCAAAAAGGCCAACGAGGCCTTCGCACCTCAATTCAACGCGCTCCCGTCCTGCTTCAAAAGGCGCATCACGGACCACGCTTACGAAGAGGCCGTCAGGCTGTTCGAAGCCACGCGATCCATCGGGTTGGCGGATGCGGTATGGGAACTGGTCTAACCGGAAGGATTTGTTGATACGCGCCGATACCCACCCAGTGTGCACTCGCGCCAGGGCGGGGTCATCGTAGTCTGCATTTCGGATTCAGGGAGCCCCCAAGTTCAATTTGCCATGGGCTCCCTGATATTCGGGTTCTCCTTCCCTGCCCCTTCCCGTCATGGTGCTCTTTCCCAACGGGTGCCGCCGGGGGTGTCCAACACGCGAAGGCCTCTATGCAGCAGCTCTTCCCGCAATCGATCGGCCTCTTCCCAGTTCTTCGCAGCCCTGGCTTCCTCCCGCTTGGCCACCAAAGCCTGCTCCTCATCGGACAACCCCTTGATGCCCAGGTCAAACACCCCAAGAATCCCGTTGAGCTTCTCCAGAGAAGCCAGGATCTGGGATCTTTGAGATTCGTCGAAGCTTGTGCTGTCCAGGATCGGATGCACCTTGCGGACAAATCGGTATAAGGCCGCCATGGCTTTCGGCATATTCAGGTCATCGGCAAGGGCATCGAAAAAGCTTTGCTCGAGCGAGAAGATCATCTCAGGGATAGACTTGTTTTCGACGCCGACACAATGCGCATGAAGGACTTTGCTGATGAATTCAGCCAGACGCCGATATCCCCGGACAGCATTCTGGATGGTTTTGCGGGAGATATGGATCGGTTTTCGATAATGCGTGAAGAGGAGCCAGAATCGAATCTCTTCATAGGAAAACCCCTTGCCGACCAAGTCACGAACAGGAATCATTTCGTCCAGTTCATTGACCGCTTTTTCATCCTTCCCCGCCCAGACTCGCTCGCAGAGCATCCACACATTGGCCAGTGGTTTGCCCGTCAGGGTTTCTCCCACAGCCTTCATGTTCTCCAAATGCGGAAACAGGAAGTCGATGCTGCTGATATGGATGTCGAACGTCGGCCCCAGGTGGTGAATGGCAACGGAGGCGGCGGCTATATGCCGGGTGGGGATGACGTTTCCCCAGTCAGTCTTCATGCACATTCCATGTTTCAGCTCGGCCAGAGTTGCACGTTTGAGGAGGGTGAAATCTCTTGGGTTGAGCTTTTCATAGGCATCCAGATCAACCGTTGTGCCCAACCGAATCTTCTTCAGGTCCACTCGTGAGAGGGCGCCATAATTCTTGCTCTTGGAGAGGTCACAATACACCGAGCGCAGCTTCTCATAGGCCACGCCCTTGTTGATGAGACTTCTTATATCATTTTCTACGATATCGAGATGCTCGGTTGTGCGCGGATAGCGATACGCGCGCCTTAAACTCAGCCGATCAAACTCATCCAGAATCAGTTCTAGCTGCCGCTGAGTATAAGCCTGCAGATCCAGTCCTGCAGCCAGGGCCCCCTGGATGGTGCGGCTCTCCATGTCGGGAACCATCACCACCAGGTTCACGGAAAAACCTTTGTATTCCATGAAGCGAGTGAGAAGGTCCGCCAGCAGAAAACGTCTGACTTCCTGGACCGTCAGCGATTGATCCAGGGGAGGACTTGTCACGAACAAGCGGACTTTGCCTTCCTGAATGGGCTTGAATTCAACTTTTGAACGCTGCAGCACATCAAAAAAGCTGAAATCGGGCTCGAGCATGGTGGTGAACAGATTCGTACTGAGATAGCGATCGCCTCCGTCCGGCAAAATTGTCACCACAATGCCATCCTGCCGCTCAGCGGCCACCTGGACGGCCGCAGCCAAGGCTGCGCCGGAGCTCATTCCCGCAAAGATCCCCTCCTCCCGGGCCAACCGACGTGCCATTTCGAAGGCGTCTTCATCGCGCACGTGAACGACGCGATCCAAAGCATAACGATCGAAAATCCCCGGAACGTAGGACTCCTTCATGTTCTTGAGCCCCTGAATCTTATGACCCGCGTAGGGCTCCACGGCAATGACCTCAATGGCCGGGTTCCTCTCCTTCATGGCCCGAAGGATGCCCATGGCAGTGCCGGAAGTGCCCAGAGTCACAACAACGGCACTCACTTTGCCGTCTGTTTGCTCGTAGATCTCCGGGCCCGTGCCGAACTGGTGGGCCGCCGGATTCGCCGGATTGTTGAACTGATCCGGCATGAAGAAGCGATCCGGGTCTTCGCGAACCAACCGATAGACTTCCTCTATGGCTCCATCGGTGCCCAGACTGCCCGGAGTCAGAAGCAACTCGGCGCCGAGCGCCTTCAGGATCTTCTGCCGTTCCAGACTGGCAGTCTCCGGCATGGCCAGCATGAGGCGGTAACCTTTGACCGCCGCCACGACGGCAAGTCCGATCCCCGTGTTTCCACTGGTGGCTTCAATGATGATCCGGTCGTGGGTGAGCAACCCTTCGCGCTCCGCCCTTTCTATCATGGAGAGGGCTGGCCGGTCCTTGATGGATCCTCCGGGGTTTTTGGCTTCCCACTTGACGTAAAGCTTCACCTTAGGATTAGGGTTGAGCCGGTTGACTTGTATCAAGGGGGTGTTTCCGATGCACTCCAGTACGTTAGAGAATACATTTTTCATGATGGAGATGATTTCCCGCTTCTATGAATGGTCGTCAAGTGGGTTGCCCACGCGCAAAAAAACACCCGGCAGGCACACAACACGATCCCGTCCGCAAGGATGGGAGAGACAACGGTTCAACCTGCACCCTCCAGGGCACGTTCAAAGGAAATGCCCCGGGGATCGGCCGGCATGGACAGCCAGTTCCGGGTTAAACCAGGACGGCAAAGGAAGCTGGAGGGAAACGGATCAAACAACATCGGGGCTTCACTATAGATAGTCTCTTTCGCCTTTGTCAAAGTGTTTCATGAGTGATTTCTCAGCTTTGATTTGACGGGCGCACCGGCAGCCGGTATAAGATTTCGTTCGATTTCTTCAAGTTTTGAACGAGCTCGGGTAGATCTTGCCGGACCGAGCTCAGCCCGATGCGCCTGGATTCGCCCCGATACTGGAACAGATTGGAACAGCATCTGCTTGACCGTAGGTGCTTTCTTATGCCCAATCTGTGTCTGAGCGCAGGAGCAGTGGACCAGAGAGCATGCCGTTGATCAAAGGTGGTTTGTTCTGCCCCTCTTGGTCCCGTCGGAAGTCCATGCGGGCTCCAGGCCGCCCCTATGGCGGATTGGAAAAGACACCCGTCTTCCGCCTGGTGGAAATGGAAACCCAAATAGATCCGGAACAGAAGGTCTGATGCAAGGGAGGGAAATCTCATGAAGATTGGAATCATGGGAACGGGGGGAATCGGAGGCTACTTTGGCGGAGTTATGGCACACGTGGGATTTGACCTCCATTTTGTGGCACGGGGGAAACATCGCCAGGCCATCCTGGAGGATGGACTCCAAGTCGTTTCGAGCCAAGGCAGTTTCCGGGCCCTGATCCACGTGACTTCGGAGCCTCATGAGATCGGCCCTGTCGACCTTCTCCTGTTCTGTGTCAAATCCTTCGACACTGAGGAAGTTGCTCGATTTGTGGCTCCCATGGTTGAAGAAAACACGGTGATCCTGACTCTGCAGAATGGCATCGATAATGTCGACAAGCTGATTCAGGAGTACGGCCAGGAACGGATCATGGCCGGCACCGCCTTCATTGAAGCATCCATCGCTGCCCCCGGAGTCATTGCCCACAGCGGCCAAGCCGGCCGGATCGTGTTCGGCGAGTTGTCCGGGGAGAGAACAGCACGCGCCGAGGCGATCCTCGAGACCTTTCACCGAGCTGGCATCGAGGCGGAGCTCAGCACCGATATTCAACAGGTATTGTGGTCGAAATTCCTCTTCATCTGTGGAATCCATGGAGTGAGCACCCTCTCGCACGCATCACTCGGCCTGGTGCTCTCCTGTCCTGAAACCAGGGATCTGGTCACGGGAGTCATGCGGGAAGTCGAGCTCCTGGCGCGCGCGCGCAAGGTCAATCTGCCGGAGGGAGTGGTTTCGGAGGCCATGCGCCTCGCAGAATCCTACAACAAAAGATTCAAGTGTTCCATGCTCCGAGATCTGGAGTGGCGAAGGCCGATGGAAATCGAGGCGTTGAACGGTATGGTCGTCAAACTTGGAAGGCAATCCGGAGTGGAAACCCCCCTCAACCGAGTCCTTTATGCATGTCTCAAGCTGGAAAACGAAAAGATCAAGAACCCGTTCTGGGCCAGCCAGCTGGATGGCTCTGCGTGAACTGTTGCGTCCCCTCATGAGGCTTTGTCATTGGAGCGATGAGGCATCTCCAAACGACATCGCATCGCATGTGCTCGATGGGGTGAAAGTCAAGGCGCACTTTCTGAAAGGGGATGGATTGGGCTTTCGTTTCTGCCCGCATTGCGGCATGGCCCTGGGCTTCAGGCTCGGCGACTCACGGAAACGACCTCACTGCCCGGTCTGCGATCGGGTGTTCTACCGAAATCCTACGGTTGGTGTGGCCGTCATCATCGTGGAAAATGACGAGCTCCTTTTGGTTCGACGCCTCGGCTCCTATGAAGGCCAATGGTGTATCCCCTGTGGGCATCTGGAATGGGATGAAGACGTAAACGAGGCTGCACTGAGAGAGCTCACGGAGGAGACCGGACTGACAGCGGCACTCGGTCCCGTTTTTGCCGTGCACTCCAACTTTCACGACCCCGAGCACCAGACTGTGGGCATATGGTTTCTGGGGAAACGGTTGTTCGGGCAGCTGCAGGCGGGCACTGATGCCAGTGAAGTCAGGTTTTTTCCCGTTCATCAGCTGCCGCAGGAGATGGCCTTTCCCACGGATCGCCTGGTCTGTGACAAGCTGAGACGCTGCCTCAAGAATGGTGCATTCGAGCTTCTCTCGGATTTCCGATTCACGGAAGGGTGGCCAAGCCCATCCGACTGATGATTGACCGTGAGCGAGGGTGGTTCTTTGGACGAACGCAATGAATCCGCCATTGGGCTGGCCCTGCAACCGCTGACTCAGCCTTCAACTCACGGGCCGCTTTAAGCCAGGGATACCCCCGAAGTTCACTCGTTTATCACAACTTCTCCTCTAAGACACGGCGATGCGGGAGAATCTCAAAGCGGCCACCCGAAATCCGATAAGAATGCGCCGGTTCATTCCGTCCCGTCCCGGATCGCACCGTCAGGCGGCACAGAATCCCGCCTGAGCGCTTGGGCACAGTGACCGGCGAGGGGAGCTCCGGCTATGATTTTCTTTTCAGGACGAAGACTTGCTTGACCGGTGAAGCTCCGATCACTTCACTCACTTCAGCCAGCTTCTCGGGATGCGCCTCCAGGTCTTCCCATGAAGCCATGAGCAGATATTCACCCTTCCTGGTAACCAGGATCGGGACTGTCTTCCTGGAGGGTTTCTTTCCTTCGTAGATGGGCTGATCCGAGTCATCCGGCTTCACCAGCCGACATTCAACAGTGAATGATTCCAGTACATCATAGAGGGTTGATCGAGTATATTCAGACATGGAAAAAGGCTTTAACCGCCCGTCTTCCAGCAGAAACACTCCAGGAATCATCGTTTCTGCCTGTTTTTCGCCCTCATGAGCAACATCACCCATTTCGATCACCCGAGGCTTATTCCCGGATGTTTCTGCAGCTGCACTCTCTTTTCGCTTCATGACATAGCGCTCCTTGAATCTTCCTGCCTTTTTCAGTTTCGTGATAAAAGGTGACGATCGGGCCTCTTGCTGAAGTTCAGGATAGCATAAATCCTGACAGACCAAACATCTGGACAGGGGTACGCGGCGCTCCGATCTTTTGCACCATACAAATTCTTTCATAGATATGGCCGCAGGCTCCTGTTCAATTCACCGGAAGAGAAATGAGAAGGAATGCCGTCCTTTCGCATCTGAAGTACCGTGTTTCGCCTGTGCTTGCCGCTGCCCCTTTCACTCCCTCAAAAGGCCCTCCTGGAGCAATCCAAATATTTCCTCCCCTCTCAGGACACGGACAGCCCACCATGCGGACCAGTTTCCCGCAACTGCTGCCCAAACGCTCTCTGAGGGCTCGATCGTATCCGTGAGTCAATTCCGCTGAATCTTCACTCGCTCAAGTCAGGAGGATAGGGCATTCCTCCGTGGCACTTTTGCCCCACCATGGCACACAGAGTCCCGGGCGCCTCGGAGGGTGGGAACTGCAGGGAAGATTTTCGACCTCAAACCCTATAACACAAAGTCATCCTCGTCAAAAGGCGTCACCGTTCTGCCCATCGAATTCCGGTTCTGAAGGGAAAGACCATTCAACGGGCTTCTATCAACACAACGGTTCTGGTAAACTTTGGAGAATCGGGGTTCAAAGGGTCGTCGTTGATCGGAGGAATCCAGCCAGGGAAGAGCCAAATGCCGGAAGCCCGCATCCCGGCATGTTTGACGGTCAACTCTCACGGATCCACGTATACCCGCAAATCCAGCGGGTAAGTTGCTTCCATTTCTTGCTGAAACGATTACAGGGAGGGGGAATGAAACGTCATCTGCTGGTGACAGTGAGTGAAGATGTCAGTGCTTTTTATGGGGTTCGATTTGTTGCGTCATTCATTGAGCGGAAGGACATGATGGAGATCACTCTTCTTTATGTGGCTCAAGGAGCAGAAGGGACCACTTGTTCCGTTTCCGCAAACGCAGAAACGAATCTTTCCGATTCGCAGTGCGCCAGAGGTCAAGCGGCCCTGGATGCTGCGCGCCAGCTCCTGGTGGACAGAGGTTTTCTCAAGGAAAGCGTTCGAACGCTTTTGGTGAACAAACGCTTCGGCACGGTGAAAGACATCGCCCGTGAAGCCAAGGCAGGGCTTTACGACGCCGTGGTGTTCGGAAGAAGAGGCTACACCCTTTTCGAGAGCACTTTCAGCACGAGCGTCAGCAGGGAAATTATGGAACATCGGATCAACTTCCCCATTTGGATCTGCAGAATGCCTGAGGAACATCGAAAGGGGGTTTTGGTCTGCGTGGATGAATCGGAGCCCAGCATGCGAATCGCAGACCACGTTGGGTTCATTTTGCAGAATGAGCAACAGCACGCCGTCACGTTATTGCACGCCTCTTCCGGGAATAAGACGGAGGCGGAGGCCATTCTGTACAAGGCCGAAGAACAGTTGAAAGCCCATGGCATAGGGGCTGAACGTATTCGGCGATTGATCGTTCCCGGCAGTCGAGTCGTGAACACGATTACGGACGAATTGAACAAAGGGCATTACGCTGCCGTGGCCGTAGGGCGCGGAGGTTCCGAATCACGGGGTATTCTGGACAAATGGCTGATGGGATCGGTGAGCATGAAACTGATGGA
>CAZEOY010000136.1:0-7837 GCA_964513835.1 uncultured Syntrophobacteraceae bacterium | reverse complement strand
AGAACAAGGATGGCGTTACGGTTCGAAATGGATTCGAATACCGAATCGTCCCCCTCATCAAGCGGACGGCTTTGATCCAGCATCCACAGCACGACATCGGCCTCCGAAAGCGACTCCCGGGTCTTGGCCATTCCCAGGGTTTCGATCAGGTCCCCTTGAGGCCGCAGCCCGGCCGTGTCAAGAACTCGGATTGTGACGCCTGAAAGGATGAAGACATCCTCGATGACGTCGCGCGTCGTACCCGGGTGGGGGGTCACGATGGCGCGGTCTCGGCCGACGAGTCTGTTGAGGAGGGAAGACTTGCCCACGTTCGGTTTCCCGGCGAGCACAACGGTGAGCCCCTCACGAAGCACACGTGCTTCATTGTATCGATTCCGCAGATCGTGGAGGGGAGAGAGGACATGGCGATGAAGTCCTTCGATGACTGCCTGAGGCTCTCGGGATTCGGCACCTTCCATGTCATCGGCGAAGTCGATGAAGGCTTCGAGTTGGGCCTGAAGCGAAAGCAGTCGATCTCTCACGTCTTCGACGATTGTCCGCAACCCCCCGCGAAGCTGCCGACCGGCCTGACGGAGACTCTCCTCCGAACGCGATCGAATGAGCTCGATCACCGCCTCGGCCTGGGAGAGATCGATGCGCCCGCTCAGGAAAGCCCGGCGGGTGAACTCCCCCGGCTCGGCCAGCCTGGCTCCAGATGCCAGCACGATCCGCAGCAGACGATCCAGGACCCCGAATCCACTGTGCGAGTTGATTTCGACAACGTCTTCGCGCGTATAAGTTTGCGGTCCCCGCATCCAGCTCGCGAGCACCTCGTCCACGCGCTCGCCTGAAATGGGGTCAATGACCCAACCGTGGTAGAGCCGATGTGACTGAAGGGCGATCTGGTTTCGCTGCGGCCTGAACACCCTCTCAAGGATATTGAGGGCGTCCGGGCCGCTGATACGGAGGATTCCGATGCCTCCCTCCCCGATGGGGGTGGCAACGGCGCAGATGGTGTCATGGTGGGCAGTGAAGATGTCCATCTGTGAAGTGAGTCGGGCTATTCCTTCTCGTCGTTGTGATCGGCGGTGGCCCCGGCCTCGCTCTTGGGGGAGCGCTTCGCCCTCTTGACGGGATAGATGACCACACGGCGCAGGTTCCCCTCCCCTTTGCTCTTGGTCCTCACTTCGTGGTCTTCCTTGAGGGTCAGATGGATGATGCGACGGTCTTGAGCATTCATGGGTCCCGTGGTCACGGGACGATGGGATTTCTTGACTTTCTCGCTCAGTTCCTGCGCCAGGTCGGCGAGGCTGGATTCGCGCTTGGATCGGTAGTTCTCCGTGTCAACCACGACAGATACAGACTCGGACACGTCGCGCTGCACAATGCGGTTGACCAGGTACTGGAGGGAATTGAGGGTCTTTCCTCGTTTTCCAATGAGGAGGCCGGAACCGTTGCTGATGATGTTGAGATAGACGTGGTCATCCCGCACTTCGGATTCCACCACTGTCGGCAGGTCGATGTGCCGAAGGATCTCGGCGAGGATCCCCTTGGCGTTGTCTGCGACGGCCTCGACAGGCGCCACCTTGGCCGTCACTCGAATCTTGGCCTTCTTGGCCCCAACGATTCCAAAGATACCCGAGGAGCCTTTCGAAATGATCTCGATCTCGAGGCTTTCCCTGGGCAACTTGAGCTTCTGGCAGGCGACTGCGATAGCTTCTTCAACGGATTTCTCTTCGATCTCAATGGTAGACATTTCTCCTCCGAAGTCTCCCGTTTCGGGTCAGGTCGCGTTTCTTATCATAGAGGAGTGAAGGCCTATGCCTTTTGATTGATGAAATACTGCTGAGCAATGGACAGCACGTTATTCACAAACCAGTAAAGCACAAGGCCGGACGGAAAATTTACGAACATGACGGTGAAAACCACCGGCATCAGCAGCATGATCTGCTCCTGTCGCGGGTCGCCGCCGGAAGGCGTCATCTTCTGCTGGATGAACATCGTCACGCCCATGAGGATCGTCAGGACCGGGAGGCCGCCAAGGTAAGGGATGCTGAAGCCGATGTCCAGCCGATCGGGGGCCGTGAGATCGTTGATCCAGAGCATGAAGGGCATGTGCCGCAATTCCACAGCCCCGTTGAGCATGCGGTACAACGCGAAAAAGACGGGGATCTGAAGAATCATGGGCAGGCATCCGCCCAAGGGATTCACCTTGTAGGTCTTATAGAGCTGCATGAGCTCCTGATTGAGCTTTTCTTTGTCATTACTGTATTTCTCACGCAACTGAGCAATCTTGGGCTGCAGCTTCTTCATGGCCTGCATGGACTGAAAGCTCTTCTGAGTGAGGGGCCAGAAGATGATCTTGATGATGGACCAGCCGTAGTTGTGGAGGTAGCGGTAAAAATAGTTCAGAACGTGCTGCAGCGGTTTGGCAATGAAGGTAAACCATCCGTAATCCACCGCCTTTGCCAGGCTGTGCTCCGCCTTTGCGAGCTGATCGAGTTCCTTGGGCCCCATGTAAAGCCGGAGCTTCAGGCTGGTCTCCTGGTTGGGATCCAACTGGAACCCTTCGCTCAAATAGGCGATCCTCACCAGGTGTCTTTCTGCGTCCACCACCTGGGCGATGATATCGTAGCCGCTTTGGTCGAGGGGAACGATGGCCTGGGTGAAATAGTTGTTCTCATAGCCGACCCACTCGATGGGTGATTTCAGGCCCAGGTACTTCTTCTCGAGATCTTTGAAGCTGTGGGTGGTGAGCTCACCTTTCTGGTAAACGGCCACCTGGGATGGATTGTAAGAGCTCTCCTCGAGTCCGCTGTATGGCTGGAAATAGAAGCTCACCACCACCTGGTCAGAAAGACGCTCCTGGCTTACATTACGGACGCGAACCTCCATGTCCGTGACATAGCTGTCTGCGGAAAACGTGAAGCTCTTGCTCACCTGGACACGATCGGGCACATCCGTCCCGAAGGTAATGCTTTTGGGTGGGTCTCCGGGCGAAAGGGTCACCGTCTGAGATGCATCGCTCGAGAAGGGACGTGTGGAAAGGCCGAGATCGGATTTGTAAAGATCCACCGCGGCAGGCAGGTAGAGGCTGGCCCGGGATGAGATCATTTCCATGGGAGCCGAGGCCGGATCAACTTGCTCCCGAAAGCCCTTCAGGGAAAGGGTGCTGAAGCGGGCTCCGGGGGCCAAAATCTGTCCGCGAAAAAGCGGGGTCTCCACCGTCCATTTCTCGAACTGGTTCTCGAGTCTTGCCAACCGCTGCTCCGAAGCAGCCTTCGAAGCCTGGGGTTCCACGGGGAGGCTTGGCACCTGAGGCTCCGGAGTTTCGGCGGGTGGAGGCGAGGTGGGTGAAGCCTGTTCTTGAGGCTTCTGTTGCTCGGGAACACGATAGAGGCCGTAATAGTAGTCCCAGAACATCAGAACAAGCAGTGCGAGGGCAAAAGCCAGAAAAGCCCTTTTTTCCATTCAGCTGAGCTCCATGTAGATAATGATCAGAGTAATTCCGACGGCTTGACCACTGGATCGTAGCCTCCGGGATGAAAGGGGTGGCAGCGCAAGAGTCGTCTCAAAGCCAAAATTGCACCCCTGAACGGCCCGTAGATCTCAATGGCTTCCTGGGCGTATTGGGAGCACGATGGAACGAAACGGCAGCAGGGGCCCAGGAGAGGAGAGATGAAGATCCTGTAGCCGTGTATCGACATGAGCATGAGCGACCGAAGCATCAGTGCCGGCCTTCCTGTCTCACAAGAACGGGAAGCAACTCCGCGGCGATCCGTGCCGGTGTAAGATCCTGTGCACCGGGTCTCGCGATCACCACCAAGTCCTTCCCGGGGAGAGGGATGCGATGTTTGTGCAACCTGAAGAATTCCCTGAGACACCGTTTGATTCGATTTCTTCCCACAGCGGACCAATATCGTTTCTGAACGACCAGACCCAGTCGGTGGTGTTCGAGGTGGTTGATGGCGATACTGACTCCGAAATGAGCTGTCCTGAACCGGCGACCGTCCCGCCTGACCCTTGCGTATTCGGCGGCTTGATGCAGCCTCTCTTCGGGTCGCAATCGATAGTCCCGGGGGACGGCAGCAGCCGTTTCGGCTTGTTCAGGGCGGCGAACCTCGTCCACATCGGGCTTTAGACTGTCAACCGCTTTCGTCCTTTCGCCCGACGGCGTCTGATGACTTCGCGTCCGGCCCGCGTCGACATGCGTTCCAGGAAACCGTGCGTTCGTTTTCTTTTCAGGTTGCTTGGCTGAAATGTTCTTTTCATCACCCGTCCTCACATCTGAATCTCTTCGTGAATCCGCGGGCCGAAGGCTCGCGGCAGATGAGCCTGTGGTGCAGCCCGGTACGTTAGTAGAGGTAAACTCTCACATAAGCGAATTCCGAATTACCTGTCAAGCCAAAGTTTGGCAGCGGGAACGAGATGATCCCTGGAGCAGGCCGGTCGTCACTCCAGGCGGCGGTTCCCGCCAAATACGCGACACAGCTCAAAAAGAATGGGTGACCGCAGGCGCCTGATGGATGGTCCTGCGCCTGGATATCCGATGATAAGCTTCCTGTTCCAATTAGTAAACCACCGTCTTCCATGCAGGGGGAGACCGCCCGATGCTCCATCCAGGGTATCCCTTCCGAAGGAGGCGGCTCCGGTCCGGACCAATCCCACAACGAAGGCAAGAGCCGTTCGACGAGTGGCCGAACAGTGTGAAAAAGGCGCTTCTGCTTCAGAAAGCGGGCGGTTTTGTGTTATTGATTGAAGATGACCGATGGCCATGCTATGAAGTGTCCTTCCTGACAACCGAAGCAAAAGGAGAGGCACGCGGGATGTTTCTGAATCGAATTCTGGGCTGGTTTTCCAATGACCTTGCCATTGATCTTGGCACGGCCAACACTTTGGTTTACGTGCGTGGGAAGGGTATTGTGCTGTGTGAGCCCTCTATCGTGGCCGTGAGAAAGGCGAAGCGACTGTCTGGGCTGTTGGAACTGACGCCAAAATGATGCTTGGAAAGACACCTGGCAACATCGTGGCCATCCGTCCGCTCAAAGACGGGGTTATTGCGGATTTCACTGCGGCAGAAGCCATGCTGCGCCATTTCATTCGCAAGGTGCATAACCGACATCGATTGGTGAGGCCCCGGATCATTGTGTGCATTCCATCGGGGGTGACCCAGGTCGAGCGGAGGGCTGTGCGTGAGTCGGCGGAATCGGCCGGAGCCCGAGAGGTCTACTTGATCGAGGAGCCCATGGCCGCCGCCATCGGAGCCGGCTTGCCCATCACGGAGCCTGTGTGTAACATGGTCGTCGATATTGGGGGCGGGACCACGGAAGTGGCCGTCATATCCCTTGCGGGGATTGTCTACAGCCGTTCGGTGAGGGTTGGGGGAGACAAAATGGATCTGGCTATTCTCCAGCACATCAAGCGGAAGTATAATTTATTGATTGGAGAACGAACGGCTGAACTCATCAAGACGACTTTGGGCAATGCCTACCCCCTTGGAGATGTGGAAACCATGGCCATCAAGGGGCGTGATCTGGTGAGCGGGATTCCGAAGACCGTCGAGGTCAATTCCGACGAGATTCGATCGTCCATCCAGGAGCAGGTGGATGCCATCGTGGAGACGGTCAAAATCGCCTTGGAACAGACGCCTCCTGAGCTGGCCGCAGACATTGTCGATCGGGGGATCGTCCTGACAGGTGGAGGAGCTCTGCTGAAAAATCTGGATCATCTGCTCCGACTCGAGACAGGGCTGCCCATCACGTTGACGGAAGATCCGCTTTCGACGGTAGTCCTGGGGTCTGGCAAGGCACTGGAGGACTTTGCTATCCTGAAGCCGGTACTGACCTGAGGAACCTCTTTGCGGCACTGATTGGGATCAAGAGGTTCGAAGAACATGATCGGGTGGTTGCGTCGCCTAAGGGGCGCATTCTTCATCTTCCTTTTCCTCGCTGCCTTTTTTTATATATCCTCCCTGAACTTTAGACCCCCTGAACGAATGGATCTGCTGCAGCGCTTCGTCGTTGAAACGGTGGGTCCATTCCTCAAGTCCTTTGGAAACATTTCGGGACTCATCGAAGACATGGTGGGCGAGTACGTCTGGCTGCGCCAGGTTCGGGAAGAGAACGAGGAACTGCAGCTGAGGGTCGCGAAACTCGAGCGGAAGGTCATTGAATATCAGGAGGCCCATATCGAGAACCTGAGGTTGAGGCGCCTCCTGGACTTCAGGTCGACCATTCAGGGAGAAGCCGTAGCGGCACAGGTTGTGGTCCACGATATGACGGGATGGTTCCAGACCCTCATCGTCGACAAGGGGTTTCGTGACGAGATTGCGCCGGATATGCCGGTCGTGAATGACGAAGGCGTGATCGGCCGCATCTTGGATGTCTCCGATCACTACGCCCGGGTGCTGATGATCACCGACCCGGGAAGTGCTGTGGATGCCATCGTACAGCGAAACAGGGTGCGCGGCATCCTCAGCGGGAAAGATGCCCATGGGTGTGTCCTCAAGTATGTCCGGGGCAACCTGGATGTCCAGGTCGGAGACCTGATCATCTCCTCGGGAAAGGATGGTCTCTTTCCGAAGGGGCTGCGGCTTGGCATCGTCCAGGGGATCTTCAAGGACCCCGTCGATCTCTTTCAGAAGATCGAAGTCAAGCCGCTGGTGAGGCTCAGCGCCCTCGAGGAGCTCTTGATCATCAAAAAGGGAATGGTCATTCCCGATATGTCGGCCGGAACCAGGGAGATTGATTGAAGGCGGAGCTGCTCCGCGAAATTCGGGCTCGGCGGGTCTGCGGGTCGGACGGCAGGGCCCCGGGTTCGATTGAGAGCAGAGAGGGAGCCCACGGACCTTCTGCCGATGCCACTCCGATGCGCGGCCGCCTGAGCGTGTTCGAATGGTTGGGGACATGAACGCATGAATGTTTATATCGGCAATAGTGAGCCTGGCTGGGGGGCTTCTGCACGGGTGGTCCTTTATACCCTGTTCGTGTTTCTCGCCCAGGCCGTTTGGATTTCTCAGTTGCCGTATCCGGCCATCCGAATAGATCTCATGCTGCCCCTCATGTTCGGTGTCGCCATGGCGTGGTCACTGGCTGCCGGACTCGTCTGGGCTCTGGTGTGGGGTTACGTGTTCGATGTGCTTTCAGGCAAGTTCTGGGGGTTCCACGTTGTATCTTACGTCGTTGCGGTGTGCCTGGTTCACATCTCCCTCGAGAAGTTTGAATTTCGCAACCCGCTGTACCAGATGGTGGTGGTGGGAAGCTGTGCTTTGGGGCAGTCGGTTGTGCTCTGGTTGTATCTCCTTGTGGAGCCGCAATCGGTCTCCCTGGATGCCGGTGTCTGGCAGAGTCTCTTGTTCCGATGCCTGGTCATGGCTGTGGCTTCGCCTCTGATCATCTACCCCATCAGTCGCTGGGGTGAAGGCCCGGCCTAAGTTGAGATCCGGGTGCAGGGGGGGGCGACCCGGACCGGACGCCTGCACTTGTCACCCGAAACTCAAAATCTCCCTCATGGGAAGGATTGCCAAGTTCATGAGTCCCAGGGGTGAAAAGCCGCTCAAGCTGGAGAACCTCAAGCAGTTCAACTGGGAAGTGGCCGAGGCCAGCGCCTTCCAGAAGAATTGTCTCCTGTTGATGGCCCTGGTTTTGGTGGTCCTTTTCATTTATGTCCTCAGGCTCTGGCATCTTCAGGTGGTACAGGGAGCCAGGTACCGGTACCAGTCTGAAAACAACCGGATTCGTTTGGAGGATATTCCTGCGCCTCGAGGGATTATTTTCGATCGGAACGGAAATGCTCTGGTGGAGAATCGCCCCGCTTACCATCTGCAGCTGATCCGTGAGGATGTTCAGGATCTGAGCCA
>CAZEOY010000135.1:0-7863 GCA_964513835.1 uncultured Syntrophobacteraceae bacterium | reverse complement strand
GGACGACCCGTCATTGACGCCGCTCGCGTTGCCGGCCGTCACCTTTCCTCCTTTTGGAACGAAGGCGGGCGAGAGCTTTTGCAGCTGTTCCATGGTCAGCCCGGGCCGGAAGTGCTCGTCTCTTTCGAAAATGAGCGGAGCTTTCTTGCGCTGAGGGACTTCGATGGGAACGATTTCGTCTTTGAAGGAGCCCTCAACGGTGGCCCGCTCCGCGCTGTTATGGCTTCTCAGAGCCACTTCATCCATTTCCTCGCGGCTGATGCCAAGCTTCTGGGCTACGAATTCAGCCGTGTGACCCATGATAAAGGGCTTGCCCATGAAAAGGCTCGCAGGCGCCTGACTGGTGTCCAGGGGGGCATCGGTGGAGAGGGGCAACAGATGCGACCCACAATGAAGACCGTGCATAATGGCATCCACCAGCATCTGGTCCTGCATGCGGCATCCCCACCGGGCTTTGGGCACTGTGTAGGGGGTTCCCGACATGTGCTCGACGCCTCCGGCCAGAATCACATCGGCCACACCCGCCTGGATCATGGCCGCACCCGAAAGAACGGCCTCCATGCCCGAGATGCAGACCCGGTTGACGGTTGCGGCGGGAACCGTTTCCGGGATGCCGGCCATGAGGGCCCCCACACGGGCCACGTTCATGCTGTCTTCGGGCTCGAGGCAGCATCCGTAGCGGACATCATCGATCAGGGCAGGATCGATGCCGGCCCTCTTGACCGCCTCTTTCATCGTGACACTGGCGAGTGTCGCCGCATTGAGGTCTCGCAGAGTTCCCCCAAAACTACCGACGGCCGTGCGGCAAGCTGAAACGATAACAACGTCTTTCATTCTTTTTCCTCCCTTTCAATCGCGGTCGCTGATCTACTTGGCGCATTCAGCGAGGACGTACTTGGCAATGGTGAGCTTCTCCGCTTCCTTGGTTCCCTCGTAGATATCGAGGATCTTGGCATCCCGGTAGAAGCGCTGCACATCGTATTCATCGATATACCCGTAGCCCCCGTGGAGCTGCAGGGCCTTGTCGGCCACCCACACGGCCGTTTCACCGGCATAGAACTTGGCCATGGCGCTCAGCTTGGGGTCGATCTTTCCCTGGTCGAGCTGCCAGGCGGCTTTGTAGGTCAACTGGCGTGCGAGCTCCACTCGGGTTGCCATCTCACCAAGCTGCATCTGCACCCCCTGGAGCTTGGCAAGGGGCTGCCCGAAAGCCGTGCGCTCCTGCACGTAGCGAGCTGCCTTATCCAAAGCACCCTGAGCCAGCCCGACTCCCTGGGCCGCAACCATGGTGCGGGTGGTGTTGAAGAAATCCATCAGGTAATAGAACCCCTTTCCTTCCTCTCCGATCAGGTTCGAGGCGGGAACTCGGACGTCTTCGAAGGTGATCTCGGCCGTGTCGCTTGCGCGTATCCCCATCTTCCCGTGGATTTTGTTGCGGGTGATGCCCGGAAGGGTGGCATCCACGATGAGCAGGCTCAGGCGGTTGTGGCGGGGAGCATCGGGGTTGGTGATACAGAGAACCACCATGTAGTCGCAGATGGTGCCGTTGGTGATGAACATCTTGGAGCCGTTGAGCACGTAGTCGTCTCCGTCCCGTACGGCACGGGTCCTGATCCCCGCCACATCGGTTCCGGCATTGGGCTCGGTGTAGGCCCCGGCGAAGATGATCTCACCCGAGACCAGCCTGGGAAGATAGGCCTGCTTCTGTTCTTCCGAGCCGTGAAGATAGATGTTCTCGGACCCGAAAACCGCTGCAGCGATCAGGCTGATGCCAAGGTCCACCCGCGCGAACTGCTCGGTGATGAGCGCGTGGGCGAGAAACCCTGCACCGCTCCCGCCGCATTCCTCGGGAATCCAGGCGCCGATGAGCCCGACCTCGCAGGCATTCTTCCACACCTCTTTGGGATACTTCTCTTCCCGGTCGCATTCCTTTGCAATGGGACTGAATTCGCGTACGGCGAATTTGTAGGCTTCCTGTTTCAAAATTCTGAGCTCCTCCGGAAGTTCAAAGTCCATGGTCTTCTCCTTTCTGAATGGTTCACTGGCATACATAATGGAGACCGCCGAAGCCGGACGGGGTCATCCTGGATTCAGTCTGAGCGCTCGATCCCTTCGTCATCTCACTGCTTAAGCTGTTTCCTGATCGCTATCTTGTTGAGCTTCCCGACACTGGTCCTGGGAAGCTGATCGACGAGTATCACCTTGTCGGGGATGCCCCATTTGGAGATGGAGCCACGGGCAGCGAATTCCTTGAAGAAGGTTTTGAGATCGTCCTCCGCAATCTTCCCGATGTGACTCTCTTTGAGCACAACAAACGCCACGGGCCGCTCACCCCACTTTTCGTCGGGAATTCCGACCACCGCTGCTTCGCTTACCGCTTGATGCTGTGTGAGAATATCTTCGATCTGTAAGGAGGAGATCCATTCGCCTCCGGTTTTGATGACGTCCTTGATGCGGTCCGTTACCTGCAAATATCCGTCTTCGTCGATGAAGCCGATGTCGGCTGTATGGAGGTAACCGTCGTGCCAGAGCTCTTCGGAGCGTTCGGCCTCCCGAAAGTAACCCTGTGTAAGCCAGGGAGCTCTTGCCACGACCTCACCGACGCTTTCGCCATCCCTGGGCTGTTCTCGCCCCAACGGATCCACTATCTTCAAATCTACCAGGGGCACGGGAAGTCCGGTGCGGCATCTGATTTCCAGCTGCCTTTCAGGGCTCAGTTCGGTCATGTGCGGCTTGAAGTTTGCGATAGTGAGAATGGGACAGGTTTCGGACATCCCGTAGCCTGTAAACACGTTGATTCCTCTGTCGACCGCCGCTTGACACAGTCCCTTGGGAAGTGCTGAGCCACCGATGATCACCTTCCAACGTGACAGGTCGGTCTCAGCTGCGGCCGGGCTGTTCAGGAGCATGTGCAGAATCGTCGGCACGCAATGTGAGAAGGTTACCTTTTCTGTTTTTACAAGATTGAGTATGTTCTCGGGAATATACCGGCCGGGATAAACCTGCTTCACCCCCAGGACAGTTGCTACATAGGGAAGTCCCCATGCGTGAACGTGAAACATCGGCGTCAGTGGCATGTAAACGTCGTGCGAGTTGAAGCCTGCCTGCACCGAATGTCCGGCGAGACTTCCCATTACGCTCAGGGTATGGAGAACCAGCTGCCGATGGCTGAAGTAGACTCCCTTCGGCAATCCCGTGGTTCCCGTAGTGTAGAAGGTGGTGGCTTTGGCGTTCTCGTCGAAATCAGGGAAGTCGTAATCGACCTGGCTTCTATCCAATAGGGCCTCATATTCTCCGGTTATCTCCAGATCGGAGTCTGCTACTGTCCCGGTATCCGTAATGACGATTATCTTCCTGACTGTTTTGAGCTCGTTACGGATCTGCTCCAGGACGGGTATGAATTCCGTATTGACAAGAATCACATCGTCTTCGGCATGATTGATCGTATAGAGGATCTGCTCTGGAGAAAGGCGGATATTGATCGTGTGGAGAATGGCTCCCATCATGGGAACGGCGAAATAACACTCCAGGTACCTGTGGCTGTCCCAATCCATAACGCCTATTGTGTCCCCCGGTTTGACTCCAAGGGACTTCAGAGCGTTCGCAAGGCGCCCGATGCGTTCGGTAAGAGCACGGTAGTCGTACCTTTTCAGTTCACGATAGACGATCTCCTGTTTCGGTGCGTGGACCAATGGAGTACGCAAGAGGTGTTTTATCAAGAGCGGATAGCTGTAAGCGGATGGAGTCCTATCGATGAGTTTGACTGGGGACATTTTTTTCTCCTTTCTTAATTCGCATAATAGATAATATGTATTATGTAACTCGGCCTGATGCCACCCTCCTCGCCTGCTCCCCGGCGTTATCCTCTCCTTTGCTCCAATGAGGCTTCGTTTGGGCGGAGCCCACCTTGCAGGTTCAAAACCTCTCCGGCCGCCCTGCTCTTGTTACCACCTTTTCAGCATACTCATGAAACCATCGGCAAGCTCATCGACCGTCAGTTCCCCTTCTCTAAGCAGAGCTTGCACCGCGATTCCCTGGGCGGCGCTGAGAAAAGTGATGGCCGCCGCCCGTGGATTGGTGATGCTCGCATTGTCCTGAAGAATGCGCGCGAAGGAGTCCGCGAAAACATCATAAATCCCCTTGAGCCTGGTCTCCATGGGGTGGTTGCTGCCGGCGAATTCCGTAGCCAAAGCTGCGAGGCATATGGTCGCTTCAGGATTGCGGTGGAAGTGACCGCACATGGTTCGCACGACCTTTTCAACCACGGCTATGGAACCGTGCCGAGCGCCGTCCGCAATCTCTGAATAGTCCTGGATACCGCGCTTGAGCCAATCGACCACGGCATCGAGAATGGCCTCCTTGGTGGGAAAGTGGTGAATGATCGCTCCCGAAGTCAAACCGATGGCCTTGGCGAGATCCGCTATGGTGGTTCTGTGGTATCCCTGTCTGGCAAAGAGCCTGACGCCGGCCTGGACGATCTGGACGTGGGTCTCCTCTGCCTGCTGGTCTCTTTTGTTGTTTTGTTTGCGTCTCATGTATTTTCACATAATACATATTATGTATCATGTCAAATGAAACCTGATTCTTTGAGTAACTTTTCCATAAGAGCTCTCACAGCAACTGACGAGCAGACCTCATGGTCAGTGCTCCTCTATGGCATAATGGCGATCTTGTGCATCGATCACGGCGAGAGAAGCCGTGTTGACGATGTCTTCGACTTCGCAGTCGCGCTGCAGGACATGTATGGCCTTGCTGGTTCCCATGAGAATCGGACCGATGGCTTTCGCACCCCCTAATCGGGCCATGAGCTTGTAGGCGATGTTTCCCGACTCCAGGGAGGGAAAGATGAGGACGTTCGCTTTTTCTTTCAATTGATTGAAGTCGTACACGGAATTGAGGACCTCGGGATCCACGGCCGTATCGGCCATCATCTCCCCGTCAATCGCCAGGTCCGGACGCCGTTCCTTGACAATCTGGGTTGCCCGGGCGACTTTTTCCGTAGAAGGATGGCGCGTGCTTCCGAAGTTGCTGAACGAAAGCATGGCAATGCGAGGCTCGATATCCAGATGCTTCACCGTATCGGCGGCGCAGATCGCAATTTCGGCAAGCTGCTCGGATGTCGGCTCTATGTTGACCGTGGTATCGGCAAAGAACATGACATCGTTCGGGAAGACCATCATGTAAAGGCCGGCGATGACGGAAGTCTTCTTGTCGAGAGGAAGTGCCTGCAGGGCCGGCCGAATGGTTTCCGGGTAGTGCTGGTTGACGCCTCCCACCAGCCCGTCGGCATCGCCTGCCTTTACCATCATGGCCCCGAAGTAGTTGGGATCATGACGAAGGAGATGCCTGGCCTCGCGACGTGTGATTCCCTTGCGGCATCGGAGCTTGTAGAACTCCTCGACATAGTCATCGAGCCCCTCAAATGTCTTCGGTTCGATGATCCGGACTCCATCCAATTCCAAACGAAGCTTTTTAATTTCTTCCTCGATCTCCGGCTTCGGTCCCAAGAGGATGGGCACGGCAATGCCTTCGTCCAGGATGATCTGGCAGGCGCGCAGGACCTGATGATTGCGGCCTTCGAGAAAGACGATCCTCTTGGGCTCCCTCTTGGCCTTTTGCATGATTCTGCGCATGATTTCGTGGGATCGCCCCAGGCGGCCTTCCAGGCTTTGTCGGTAGGCGTCCCAATCGCTGATGGGCTTTCTGGCAACCCCGGTTGCAACCGCCGCCTTCGCCACCTCTGTAGATTCCCAAATGAGGACGCGTGGGTCGAAAGGTTTGGGGAGGATATATTCCGGTCCGAATTGGAGGGACTGTCCGCCGTACGCCTTGATGACCGAATCGGGCACATCCTCTTTCGCCAGCGAGGCAAGGGCATACACAGCCGAGAGCTTCATTTTGTCGTTGATGGCTGTTGCACTGACGTCGAGCGCGCCTCGAAAGATGAAGGGAAAGCCGAGCACGTTGTTGACCTGGTTCGGGAAGTCCGAACGCCCGGTGGCCATGATCAAATCACTGCGCGCTTCCAGGGCCTCTTTGTACCCTATTTCCGGATCAGGATTGGCCATGGCGAAAATGATGGGCTTGTCCGCCATGCTCTTCACCATTTCCCTGGTGACCAGGCCCGCAACGGAAACCCCGGCAAACACGTCGGCGCCCTTCATGGCTTCCGCCAGACTCATCGGCTCGGAACCGTTGGCCAGCCGCTCCTTGTATGGATTCATGCCCTCTTTTCTGCCTTTGTGGACAACGCCTTTTGAGTCCACCAGGCAGAGGTTCTCCCGCCTGACCCCAAGCTTTATATAGAGCTCCGCACAGGCGATTCCTGCAGCGCCGGCCCCTGAGAAGACCACCTTGACTTCATCGATCTTCTTTCCCTGCAGTTCGAGGGCATTGAGCAACGCCGCCCCGGAAATGATCGCCGTGCCGTGCTGGTCATCATGAAAGACGGGAATGTTCAGGGTCTCCTTCAGACGCTCTTCGATGTAAAAGCATTCGGGAGCCCTGATGTCCTCGAGGTTGATCCCTCCAAAAGTCGGCTCGAGCACCTTCACGACTCGGATGATTTCGTCGGGATCCGTCGAATTCAGCTCGATATCGAAGACGTCGATATCTGCAAAGCGTTTGAAGAGTACGCTTTTTCCTTCCATGACCGGCTTTCCGGCAAGGGGGCCGATGTGCCCGAGACCGAGCACGGCCGTTCCGTTGGTGACCACAGCCACGAGGTTTCCCTTGGCCGTGTATTCAAAAACCCGGTCAGGATCGGATTCGATCTCACGGCAGGGCTCGGCCACGCCAGGCGTGTAGGCCATGGCCAGATCTCTTTGGGTGGAACAGGACTTGGTCGGCCGAACCTCGATCTTTCCCGGACGCCCCTGGCAATGGTACTTCAGGGCATCTTCTCTTCGAATCATGTTAGCTCCGGATTGGGCAATAGAACACCCATACAAGGCAATCAGGCGGTTTGGCTCGCCAGGCGCCGGTCTTCCCCGGCAATCAAGCTGCATTGGAAAGGTTTGATGATGCCATGGACATCCTGCTTTGGCCGATTCCCGTCCGCCAGCAGGTCCTTGATGCGATTCCATCTGGTGCTGCTGTAATACCTGCAGTCCCTTCCTTCATTGAAGAATTCGCAGTGCTGGGCGCTCACATACTTCTCGTACTTCCTGCAGTATTGGATTCTCATGGCGCTTGCTCTCCCCCTCCTGCTCTGGACTTCCTGGCAGCCCGCCAAGACAGAACGCACAACCGAAACCGAAGCGCATGCTCCGGACACTCTCCTTTGGTGCCTCAACAGTGAAAGCTCTGCAGCAGGCGTCATCAAGAACAACAGCGGATAGCGAGGAAGAAAGCAGTTCACCTATGAGTGCCACTATACGGTTCAAATGTTAAATTCGCGTTTATGCGCTTGTCAAGCAGTTTTTTTCTGGCATTTTGAAAGTGGGAGGAGAGATTGGAGCACTCAAGCGGCTCGGATTCCCATCCAACAGGTTTTATGGTCGGGCGGTGTCGACACACGGCTTGAAGAAGAACCCGAAAAAAGAGCTTGACAAATCATTCGAAGCGCACATACGATTGAACTAAATAGTGCCACTTACAGGTGACACTGATTAGAATGCCATCGATCGCGATCAGGTGACCCGAAACCGGGTTCTCCCAGAGTGCTGTTCCCTCGGGCTCAAACTGGACTGGTCTTATGATTTTAGGATTCACTGCGGGCCGCCCAAGGGGAGACACACTCGATAAGTCATCCATCGCGAATAGAGAGCAGACATGGCTATCGAAATCAATCTGCAGGGCAAAGTGGCTATCGTTACAGGCGCCGGGCGAGGTATCGGAAGAGCCATAGCCATGAGCCTGGCT
>CAZEOY010000134.1:0-7909 GCA_964513835.1 uncultured Syntrophobacteraceae bacterium | reverse complement strand
GACGTGGAATTCAGGCCGTCCCGCTCTGTGACGTTCCGGCCGGCTGACGTGTTTGGAGACTGTCTCAGAATTCGCTCCTACCGTCACCCCCGCGAAGGCGGGGGGGCCAGAAGTGGCTGGAAAACCTGGATTCCCGCCTTCGTGGAAATGACGCTGAGCGGGGGCTGCTCAGTCCACGTCCGCACAATTAGGGGCTCGAATTCGCAAACGTCATCCCGGCAGTCTTTTTAGCCGGGATCCAGGTTTTCTTTGACCAGTCTGGATTCCGGCTTGAAAACCGCCGGAATGACGTGCTTCGGAGTCGCACAGTCGCTATCGGACACTCTGATGTGCGCGCGTGTACTTACTGTCGGGATTGCCGGTCAGGCACGGTTGACGCGTGCGCCAAACGGAGCAAAGACTGGGTTCATTGAGATGGCTGGAATCGATCGACAGACGTCCACGGACAACGGCCTGCCCTGCCCCTTCGGGAAATACCTGCTGCTCCGGAAGATCGGGGCCGGCGGCATGGCGGAGGTCTTCAAGGCCAAGATGAGCGGCGAGTGCGGCTTCGAGAAGCTCGTCGCCATCAAGCGCATCCTGCCGCACCTCAGCGACAACCCCGATTTTCTCTCCATGTTCATGGAGGAAGCCCGGCTCGCGGCCCTGCTCAACCACCCGAACATCGTCCAGGTCTTCGACTTCGGGAACGTGGAGGGCACCTATTTCCTCTGCATGGAATACCTCCTGGGCAACAACCTGAAGACCATCCTTAACAAGGCGGGGAGCGGCCGCCCCCTGCCCGTTCAATTCGCGCTCCACATCGCCTCCCGCATCTGCGCCGGTCTCGAGTACGCCCACAACCTCAAGGACATGTCAGGGGCGCCGCTCAGGATCATCCACTGCGACATCAACCCGCAGAACATCCTCATCACGCAGCTCGGCGAGACGAAGATCCTGGACTTCGGAATCGCCCGGATCACCGCGGGGAACGCCTCGGGAAAGAACGGCATCCTCCAGGGAAAGATCCGCTACATGTCCCCGGAGCAGGCCTGCTGCGAGGCGGTGGACCGGCGTTCGGACATTTTTTCCATCGGGGTGCTGCTCTACGAGATGGTCACGGGAAAGCAGGCGTTCGCGGGGGAGATCAAAGAGGCCTTCAAGCGCGTCCGGCGGGGGGAGTTTCTGCCGTCCGAGCGGCTCGCCCCGGGTTTGCCCGGGGAAATCCACAACATTTTGCACATCGCCATGGCCCAGGACCCGGACGGCCGCTTCCAGACCTGCGCGGAAATGTATGCGCAGCTCGATCGCTGCATGACGGCTCACTTCGGAAAGCAGAGCGCCGAAGACCTGGCCCGGCACATCCGAAAGCTCTCAAGTCGCGATGCGGTCGCGGAGTCCAAGCCGCCAAAGCGGCATGAAACGCTCATGAGCTTCTTGAACCGGGTGCGGGCCGGCCGCGAGGACAGTGCGTCCACCCGGAAGATTGCTGCTGATGAGCGGGAGCCGGGAGCGAGCGCCCCCTCGGGACCGAAGAGGCGCACCGGGCGGGCATGGCCTTTGGCCGCCGCCGCGCTCTTCTCTGCGGCGCTGTTTGCCCTGGTCCTCTTTTACCCGGCACAGAAGGCCCAGGGTCCTCAACGGGACAAGGTCCAGGAGGCCCTGGATGCGGTGGAGGCCGGAGCCTTCGGAAGGGCGCTCCTGCTCTTTGAAAAGCTCTTCACCCACGACCCGACGCTCATCGGCGAGGTTGCCGCACCCTACGCCAAAGCGCTGTTTCAGGAGGGCATGCGGCTGGCTCGAAGCGATCCCGGGCTGGGCAGCCGGCTCATCGGCAAATCCATCGAGCTGGATCCATCCAACGCCCAGGCTCACTTCGAGATGGGGAAGCTCTTGACCAAACGGCATGACTACCCGGCTGCCATCCAGTCCTACCGGAAAGCCATCGAGCTCGATGCGCGCTCTCCCAAGACCTTCTTCAATCTGGGTTTCGTCTACGCGAAAACGGCGGATTACGCGCGAGCGGAGGACATGTACCGGCGGACCGTGGATCTTTCGCCTCCCTACCTCGACGAGGCCTATTTCAACCTGGCCATGGTGCAGAGGAGCCAGGGGAAAACCCGGGAGAGCATACGGTCCCTCCGGCAGGCGGTTGCAGCCAACCCCCGCAACAAGCTGGCCGCCGAGTACCTGGAGCGATTCACGAAGGGATCGTGATGATGGAAGAGATGCGGCCCTGCAAAGTTCGATGCCGGCTTTCCGCCATCATTCTGGTGGCGGCGGCCGTGACCGCCTGGACTGGTTTGGCGCCCGTTGGGCCGGCCTCGAGAATGGCGCACGCGCAGGTCAGCCTCGAGGAGGAGGCTGAATACACTGCGGAAGACGCTTCCGACGAGGATGTGTACCTGCACACGGTGCAGTCGCCGGGCGAGACGCTCTCGAGCATTGCCGAATGGTACACCGGGGATCCGAGGAACTGGACGGTCCTCTCCGATTTCAATGCGGGCTACGGATCGGACGCCGTCCGACCCAATGAAGTGATCCTGATCCCGAAATTCCTTCTCATCACGACGACGCCCATGCCCCGCCCCTTCGCGGCCCCCGCTCCGCAGCAGGAGGGGCCCCGCCTCCCCCCCCGTGCGGCCCCTCAGCGGCCGAAAAGCAAGCCGAAGCCCCGCGTGAAGAAAGAGGCCGACCCAAAACCGAAGCCTTCACCCGACCCCGCCCCGGAGACCGAAACCCTCGAGCTCTACGGCCCCAAGGAATAGGGGCTGGCTGGTGCGCACCCGATCCGGATCAGGAGCCTCTCACCAGCCGTCGCTGAGGAGGTTCATCAGGTACTGGCCGTAGCCGTTCTTCAGCATGGGCTCGGCGAGCTTCTTCAACTGGTCGGCATCGATGTAGCCCATGCGGAAGGCCACCTCCTCGACACACGAGACCTTGAGCCCCTGCCGCTTTTCCAGGGTTTCCACGAAGGCGCCGGCCTCCATGAGGGAATCGTGGGTTCCCGTGTCCAGCCAGGCAAAGCCTCTTCCCAGCAGCTCCACCCGGAGCTCCCCGCGCCGCAGGTATTCGAGGTTGACGTCGGTGATCTCCAGCTCCCCCCGCGCCGAGGGCTTGAGGCTTTTGGCGATTTCGATCACCCGGTTGTCGTAGAAGTAAAGGCCCGGGACGGCATAGGGCGATTTGGGCCGGGCGGGCTTCTCCTCGATGCTGACGACCCGGCACTCATCGTCGAACTCGACGACTCCGTAGCGCTCCGGATCACGAACCCAGTATCCGAAAATGACCGCCCCGCTCTCGAAGGCCACCGCCCGTTGGAGCGTCTGCTGAAACCCGTGGCCGTAGAAGATGTTGTCCCCCAGGATCAGGCAGACGCGGTCCTCTCCGATAAAGGGCTCCCCGATGATGAAGGCCTGGGCCAGCCCTCCCGGGTGAGGCTGCTCGGCGTAGGAAAACTGGAGACCCCACTGACTGCCGTCTTCGAGGAGCTCCTGAAAACGGGGGAGGTCCGCGGGGGTGGAAATGATCAGGATGTCCCGAATGCCTGCGAGCATGAGCACCGACAGGGGATAGTAGATCATGGGCTTGTCATAGACCGGAAGCAGCTGTTTGCTCACCACCCGGGTGATGGGGTGGAGCCGGGTCCCGGAGCCGCCGGCCAGGATGATAGCCTTGAGCCCGCCGGGGAGCTCGCCGAGCCGCAGACTGCCGCAGGAGCCACCAATCATCGCACTGCTCATCGACAACACACCTTTCTGTAATCCAAAAGAGACCCTTCACCGCGGTCCCTCATCAACCCAGGGAGCGGTCTCAGCGATGAAAAGGCTCACGGGGTCTGGTTTTCAACTCGAAACCCGAAACCCGAAACCCGAAACTCGAAACCCGCCTTTCAAAGGCTCACGACCGGCCGTAATGCTTCTGAATCCAGTCCCGGTATGCGCCGGTCTGGATCGTACTCACCCAATCGGCGTTTTCGAGATACCAGTTGATGGTCTTTTGCAGGCCGGTTTCAAAGGTCTCCTCCGGCCGCCAGCCGAGCTCGGTTCGGATCTTGGCGGCGTCGATGGCGTACCGGCGATCGTGCCCGGGGCGATCCTTGACGAAGGTGATGAGCGACGAGTGGGGCCTGTGCGGCGACTGGGGCCGAAGCGCATCCATGACGCTGCAGACGGAGCGCACCACCTCCATGTTGGTCCGCTCGCATTCGCCCCCGATGTTGTAGGTTTCCCCCGGACGCCCCCGGAGCAGCACCCGCTCGATGGCCGCACAGTGGTCCTCGACGTAGAGCCAGTCCCGGATGTTCAGACCGTCCCCGTAGACCGGGAGCGGTTTTCGGTTGAGGGCGTTCAGGATCATGAGGGGGATGAGCTTTTCCGGGAACTGCCTGGGACCGTAGTTGTTGGAGCAGTTGGTCGTGAGGGTCGGCAGCCCGAACGTGTGATGATACGCCCGGACCAGGTGGTCGGCAGAGGCCTTCGATGCCGAATAGGGGCTGTTGGGGGCGTAGGGCGTGCGCTCGCTGAAGGCAGGATCCTCGGAGCCGAGGGAGCCGTACACCTCGTCCGTCGACACGTGCAGGAACCGGAAGCGGCTGCGCTCGGGATCACCCAGTCCCTGCCAGTATTGGAGGGACTCCTTGAGCATGGAAAAAGTCCCCACCACGTTGGTCTGGATGAAGGGGTCGGGGCCGTCGATGGAACGGTCCACGTGGCTTTCGGCCGCAAAGTTGACGACGGCATCCGGCCGGTGCTCCGTCAGAAGCCGACGGAAAAGCTCACGATCCCCGATGTCTCCGCGCACGAAGACATGATCCGGGTCGTCATGAAGCGCATCCAGGTTGCGAACATTCCCGGCATAAGTCAGCAGATCGAGGTTGATGACGCGGGCCACGCCGCGCAAACGCACTCCCAGAACGAAATTCGAACCGATGAATCCGGCTCCCCCCGTAACCAGCCAGGTCTTCATGCTTGCGCCACCTCTCCCATTGGCTCTCTGGTGTTATCTTCCCGCAACCTGCAGTGACCTCAAAAGGAAACCCCGTTCAGCCGGAGGGGGTAAGCTGAACGGGGCCAGGAGGGGTTAGGAGAAGGCGACATGCTGTCAACCTTACGATTCGATAGTAACCATCCCCATCCGGGAATTCAATACCCCCTCTCCAAATTCTCGTAAGCCTCCATCCCTCCAGACAAACTTGTAAACGACGGAGGCGCAGTGGACACAGGGAGAACCTGGAAACGGCATGAAGGGTGCCCTTCGCTTTTTTGCGCCTCCGCGGTAACGCCGGAAGTGATTGTTCCAAGGGAAACTCCCCCGACGGGATCACACCTTCACGGTGTGCACCCATCCGAAGGGGTCTTCCTTCTCACCGTACTGAATGGCCACGATTTCGTCGTAGAGCTTCTGGGACAGCTCGCCGACGCTCCCGTTTCCGATCCGGAAGCTCTCATCCTTGTAGCTGATGGCTCCGACGGGCGAAATCACGGCGGCCGTTCCGGTGCCGAAAACCTCCTTCATGCCCCCCGATTCAATGGCCCCAATGACCTCATCGATGCTGATCATGCGCTCGTGGACCGTGATGCCCCAGTGGTTCGCCATCTGAAGGACCGAGTCCCTCGTGACCCCGGGCAGGATGGATCCGGTGAGCGGAGGCGTCACGAGCTCGTCTCCGATTCTGAAGAAGATGTTCATGGTGCCCACCTCTTCGATGTAGCGGCGCTCCACCGCATCGAGCCACAGCACCTGGGTGAACCCCTTCTTCTTCGCCATCTCGGCGGCATAAAGGCTCGCCGCGTAGTTCGCCATGGTCTTGGACTCGCCGACTCCCCCTCGGACGGCCCGGACATATTCATCCGAAACATAGATGTTGATGGGGTTGAAGCCTTCGGGGTAGTAGGCTCCCACGGGCCCCGTGATGATGAAATAGATGTACTCTTTGGCCGGCCTCACTCCGAGAGCCGGCTCGCTCGCGATCATGGTCGGACGGATGTAGAGCGACGATCCGATGCTGTGCGGCACCCAGTCCACATCCAGCTTCAAAAGGGCTTCGATGGCCTTGATCTGGAAGTCCACCTCGATTTCCGGCATGCACAGGCGCCGGGCGGACCGGTTCATCCGTTCGCAGTTCTTGGCCGGGCGAAAGAGGGTGATCCTGCCGTCCCTGCAGCGGTAGGCCTTGAGCCCCTCGAAGATCCCCTGCCCGTAGTGGAGCACCATGGCCGCCGGGTCCATGGACATGGCCTGGTAGGGGACGACTCGCGGGTCAGTCCAGCCCTTCCCTGCTGCGTAGTTCATCAGGAACATGTGATCGCTGAAGGTCTTTCCAAAAATGAGTTTGCTTTCGTCCGCAGGTTTCGGACGCCGTTTGGCGGCATCCGCGGGCTCGATCCTGATCTCCATCTCAACGCCTCCCATGACAAAAAACTGGTTTCGAGTTTCGAGTTGCGGGTTGCGGGTTGACAACACCCCCCTCACCGCTGAGGTGAAAGGTCCCTAATAAAACACTATTCCAGTACTTTCGCCTTCCTCGGCCTGCTATGCGCCTTCGCGGTGATAAGCTCTCTTTCTCAGAAAAGCTCTTAAAACAATACCCCATCGAGTTCCAGAAAAATCTCACTGGAGCGTGAACCGCGGCGACCTGAGGAACCGGCTGATTTGGCGGCTGTAGTCCTGGATGAGGAGGCGGTTTCCCGTGTCGGCGTAGCACTCCTGGCCCTTTTCCTTCCCCTTGTCCTCCTCCAGCCTCTTTTCGATCAGCCCCCGCTCCAGGTAGTAGTTCAGGGCGTTTCCGAACATAATCTTGGAGACCGACTCCGGCCGATCGATCAGCTCGAGTTTGAGCGTCTTCTGGCCCAGGTTGAAAACCTTCTTCATGAAGTCCTTTTCGGTGTAAGGCTTCTTTTGAAGATACCGGAAGGCCCGGAGCACCAGCCAGTAGCCTTCGAAGTAGCTCCGGAGAAGCCCATGAAAGGCGTGGGCCGTCCGAAGTCCGCCGTGGGACAGGATGAAGGGCTGATCACTTTCCCCGAGGCGATGCAGCCAGTCCCTCTGCTCGAAGATCCTGAGCACCCCTGCGATCAGGTCTTCGTCGTCCAGCTCGTTGTCGAAGACGAACTCGTACTTGAAGAAGTTCTTCATGAACGCCACGTCTTCGAGGATCTGGGCGATGCTGAACCGGAACGTCTGCTGCGCGAGGATCGACGTCGCCACGTAGGCGGCCGGAAGCAGGAAGTGGATGATGTTGTTCTTGTAATACTCGAGGGTCAGCCGCTTCCCGTCGTCGACGGTGAAGACCTCTTCTTCGAGGTCGTCGTCCTCGTCCTTGAGCTTGCCGATGACCTTGCTGCGCTCGAAGTCCGATAGGGTTTCGCTCACCGCGATCTCATAGTTGCGCAGCGTCTTGGAGAGCTGGACTCCCTGGTCGGTCAGGTAGTGGTGGAACTGCCGGCAGACGTCCTGGAACTCCGCCATGGTCACCCCGCCCCGGGAGGCCGAGAGCAGAGCCGAAGCCACGAGGGCGTGGGGCGTCACCAGCGAGGACTGGTTGATGCTGTTGATGATGCGATAGGCGAAGTCCCGGTACATGGCGTGGCGGTCGCGAGGCCGGAACTTCGAGAGGTCCAGGTTCCGCCGCTCGATGTAGCGCTGATAGGATATGGGCTCGGCGAACTGCACGTAAACCCTTCCGTAGCGCTTTTTCAGAAACCGCCGCGCCCGGACCAGCTGACCGATGTTCTCATCCACCTTGGCGCCCCCGGACAACTCCTTGGCGTAGGCATCCTCTTCGGGGATCCGGTCGTAGCAGATGGAGGTCGGAACGAACACCAGGTCGTCGCAGAACCCCTCTTCCACGGCCTGCAGGAGAATGGCCAGCAGTCCGAGCTTGGGCAGCACCATCCTCGCAAACATCGGCTGCACGGAGAAGAGCAGG
>CAZEOY010000133.1:5406-7919 GCA_964513835.1 uncultured Syntrophobacteraceae bacterium | reverse complement strand
CCATTCGTACACATTAGAGCCCCAGAAATGGTGTATGTCAAGGTTCATCTCCCCGCTGAGACCAAGGATCTGAGCACTCGGAGGTTTTCCACGTCCTCCGACAAATCCTTCCCCTTGGGGGTTTCGAGGACCATGGGGTGATGTTGGAATCGGGGATCGTTGAGAAGGTGCCGGAAACCCCTGAGGCCGATCTGTCCCTGCCCGATGTGCTCGTGGCGGTCGACGCGGGAGCCCAGGTTCTTCTTGCTGTCGTTCAGGTGAAAGAATCTCAATTTGTCGAGCCCGATTATCCGATGGAAGTCGGCGAAGGTGGAGCGGTAGCTTTGTCGGGACCTGAGGTCGTAGCCGGCTGCAAATCCGTGGCAGGTGTCGAAACAGACTCCCAGCCGTTCCCCATGACGGGATGTCTGCAAAATGAAGGCGATCTCCTCGAATCGAGACCCGAGCTGAGTGCCCTGCCCTGCGGTGTTTTCGATGAGCACCTGGACGTCCGCGGTTTGGGAGTGGTGGAGGGCCAGGTCGAGGCTGCGGACGAAACGGCTGAGGCCTTCTTCCGGGGGACCTTCGACGCAGGAACCGGGGTGGGCGACGAGATAGGGGATTCCGAGCCGTGCTGTGCGTTGCAGTTCGTCGGCAAAGGTCTCGATGGATCTGCGTCGGATCGCCTCGTCGGGGGAGGCCAGGTTCACCAGATAGGTGTCATGCACGGCTACCACTAGCCGGACCGCCTCCGCCACGGCGCAGCGGAAGCGGGACACCGACTCCTCATCGAGATCGGGGCCTTTCCACTGTCTTTGATTCTTGGCGAAAATCTGCAGTGATTCCCCGCCTACCTGTCGAATACGGTCAACGGCGCGGTGCAGCCCACCGGCGATGGACATGTGAGCTCCCAGTAGCGGCATGGCGATCCTCCATACGGACCCGGTTCCTTGGCAAAGCACAGGGGCTATGGTATAGGGTGTCCCGCTGTCAGGCAAGGGATGGACCGGAAACGAGGTGTGACGGGGGCGGATTGCCATGATCGATCGATATGCACGGCCGGAGATGGCTGGAATTTGGACGCTGGAAAACAAGTACCGCAAGTGGCTGCAGGTGGAGCTTGCAGTCTGTGAAGCCCTTGCGGAGTGCGGAGAGATTCCCGGGGGAGCGATGCAGGAGATCCGGGAAAAAGCGGATTTCAGCGTGGAACGGGTTGCGGAGATTGAGCAGGAAACCCACCACGATGTTATCGCCTTCCTGACCAGCGTTGCTGAAAATGTGGGACCATCCTCTCGCTACATCCATCAGGGGCTGACCTCCTCGGACGTCCTTGATACGGCCATGGCCCTCCTTATGGTGGAGGCGGCGGACCTGCTCATCGCCGACCTGGACCGATTGCTGGAGGTGCTCAAGCGCCGGGCTTATGAGCTCAAAGACACAGTCATGATCGGGCGTTCCCATGGCATCCATGCCGAGCCCATCACCTTTGGGTTGAAACTGGCCCTATGGTACTCCGAGATGCTCCGCAATCGGGAGCGGATGGCGCATGCCCGGGAAAGTATTCGGGTCGGGAAGATTTCGGGGGCTGTGGGCACATTTGCCAACATCGATCCTGCAATCGAGAAATCCGTGTGCGACAGGCTCGGGTTGCAGCCGGCTCCGAGCAGCAATCAGATCATCCAGCGCGATCGCCATGCCGAGTATTTCACCACCCTCGCCATCGTGGGCTGCACGGTGGAGAAGATTGCCGTCGAAATCCGTCATCTCCAGCGCACGGAGGTGCGTGAGGCCGAGGAATATTTCGCTCCCGGGCAGAAGGGGTCTTCGGCCATGCCCCACAAGCGCAATCCCATTGCCTCGGAGAATCTCTCGGGATTGGCGCGCGTGCTCCGAGGGAACGCCCTGGCTGCCATGGAGAATGTACCGCTCTGGCACGAGCGAGACATCAGTCACTCGTCGGTAGAGCGCGTCATCGGTCCCGATTCCACCGTTCTCTTGGATTACATGCTCGCCCGACTGACCCGTGTTTTGGATCGTCTCGTGGTCTATCCCGAAAACATGCGGCGAAATCTGGAGCTCACCGGTGGACTCTTCTTTTCCCAGCAGGTTATGCTCGCGTTGACGGACAAGGGAATCACCCGCGAGGACGCATACCGGTTGGTGCAAAGAAACGCGATGACCGTCTGGCAGGAAGGCACCCGGCTCGAAGGCCAGCTCAAAGCAGACCCTGAAGTCACCGCCCATCTGTCTCACGAGGAAATCGAGAGCCTGTTTGATATCCGGTATCATTTGAAGCATGTGGACACGATCTTCAAGCGGGTCTTTGAATCGGCCTGAAGGGCGTGATCTGTGCGATCTCCGTTTCCACGGTGGGAAAGGAGCGGATAGGTTGGAAGGATCGACCAGGGAGCTTCTGGCTCCTGCCGGGCATGTGGAAGGCTTTCTTGCCGCCGTTGAAAACGGAGCGAACGCGGTTTATCTCGGTCTGAAGCAGCTGAGCGCCAGGGCCACCGCCGTCAACTTCACTCTGGAAG
>CAZEOY010000133.1:696-5396 GCA_964513835.1 uncultured Syntrophobacteraceae bacterium | reverse complement strand
CTGGTCCCTTTCGCCCGAAACCGCCATGTTTCCGTCTATGTGGCTCTCAACAGCCTCGTGGCAGCGGGGGAAGTGCTTTTAACCCTGGATCTTCTGCAGGCCTTGTCGGATCTATCCGTGGACGGCATCATCGTGCAGGATGCCGGGATGTTCACATTGGTGCGACAGTGGTTCCCCAATGTCAAGGTTCACGCCAGTACGCTCATGACAGCCCACAACCACGCGGGAGTCAACCAGCTGGAACGCATGGGGGCTGAAAGGGTGGTTCTCGCCAGGGAGCTCAGTCTGCAGGAAATCGAGCAGATTGCAGGTAGGACCCATGTGGATCTCGAAATCTTTGTTCATGGGGCCCTATGCTTTTCCTATTCGGGAATGTGTCTGGCCAGCAGCTTTCGAGGGGGGAACAGCGGACTGCGGGGTCGGTGTGTCCAGCCCTGCCGCCTTCCATTTCGCCAAGGCAAGAAACAGGGATATTTCCTGTCCTGCAACGATTTCTGCGCCCTTCCCTCGATTCCAAAGCTGAAGCGGTTGCGCATCGCATCCTTCAAGATCGAAGGGCGAATGAAGTCGGCGGACTACATCGCGCAGGTAGTGCGCGCTTACCGCCTTGTTCTGGACGCTTCCCCCCACGAGGAAGCGGATGCCATTGACCAGGCCCGGGAATGGCTGAATCTCTCGCCTTCGAGGCGGCTCACGACCGGATTTCTGACCGGGGATGCGAGCAGGCAGATTCTGGCGCCTCACCGCTCAGGCTCCAGCGGCTTGTGGGTGGCAACGGTCCGGGAAGTCTCGGAAGGAGTCGCCTCCGTCCTGCTGCGACATGCGCTTCAGTTGGGGGACCGGTTGAGGCCCGAATCCCGTGAGGGAAAGGAAGAGAGATTCTTGGAGGTTGAGGGGTTGATCGCCGGGGACGGGACACCCAGGACGCGAGGTGAGCCGGGGGAGTCGCTGCGCCTCGTCACTTCGGGGGAGCTCGTGCCCAACATGAGGCTTTTCAAAGTCGGGCGGAAACCTTCATCGTCACAACCGCTCTGGAAGCGGATCCGGAAAGAGACCCCCAGTCCCCAGGGGTTCAGAAAGCGATACCTGGGATCGCTGGACGGAACATTCTTGAAGCACTCCGGGTCCGACGATCGCCAAGGGCAGGAAGGCCTGATCCTCAAGGTGGGGGAGGTCAAGACTCTCCTTCAGGCCCTCGAGCTGCCTGTCACAAAAGTGATCCTTACGGCCACATCCTCCAACCTGGAGCGGATGGCCAGGATCAGGCTTTCGAGGGGGCAGAGGCAACTCTTCTCTTGGTCGTTGCCCCCCCTCATCGCGCAAAAACAATGGGAGTATTACCGAGCCGCCGTGGACTGGTATTCCAAGAAAGGATTCAACGACTGGGAGCTGAACAATTGGGCTCATTTCGAGCTGCTGCAGGCGACCGGCGCCAAAAGCTTGATGGGGGGATACCGGTTCAACCTCAGGAACATCGCCGCATTGAAATGCATGGCCGATCTCGGCTGTGTGGGGGCGGTTCTCTCCGTCGAGATCACCCGAAGCGAGCTGGAGCATCTTGCCAGTGAATCCTGGCCTTTGGCGCCTGTCATCTGTGTTTATGGGTGGCCTCCCCTTTTCGCATCTCGCCTCCAACCAGGCCTGGACGAAAGGAAGCCCTTCCTCACGCCTCGAAATGAAATCTTTCTGTGGCGGCGAAGGGGCGATTTCAGCTTCATCCATGCTGACCGGCCTTTCAGCTGGTTCGGTCATCTGGAGTTTCTGCGCTCTCGCGGTTTTCGCGCTCATCTAGTGGATGTCAGTGAGGCGCCGCGCGATGACTGGGGAACCCTGGAATCGCTTCTGCAGGCCTACTCAGGAGGGCGGGGAGCACCGACTCAGCTCCTTTTCAACCTCGATCGCCAACCTTGATTCCAACGGCTCCGCCGTTCCACGTCGCGTCTCATCAAGGAAACTCTTGATTTCCGGGATTTTGGTGCATAGAATTTGCCCGCATCTGCCAGAAGGCGGGTGATTTCCTTGCCGACATCTGTTCCGGTGCGTAAGCGGCGGGAGCCGATCCAAGACCACACGGACGTGTGTGGCGGATGCCAACCGATAGAGTGAGGCGGGACGGGCTGAACAATGGGTGCAAAGTGGGTCTTTGCCGAAAGGGAAGCCTGTGAATGGCTCGGGGCAGTCCGAAGCTCTGCCGTCGGCTGAAAAATGACTGATGAGCTGCAGTGAAGCAGCAGCATGAAGGGGGACCCCCTGGGGCTCCCTTTTTGATTTTAGGGAAAATTCTGCGCGAAGAATCATCGAGAGGTTCTGCCATGTTTTTGAAAACAATGAGAATTTATCTCCTGTTGCCATCCTGCATCTGGATGATCTGGAGCCCTGTGCTCGGCGCGCCCAATATGCCGATTCAGGAGCCGCTGGATTCCATGAAATCCGAACAGCGTATCGCACTCGTCATTGGGAATGATACCTATGAGACGGCCCCCCTCCGCAATCCGGGAAACGATGCCCGCACCATGGCCAGGACGCTCAGGGAGCTGGGGTTTCAGGTGACGGAAAAGCTCAATCTGAATCAGAAGGAAATGAAGCAGGAAATCTACCATTTCGGTCAGCGGTTGCTCAAAGGGGGAGTGGGGCTTTTTTATTATGCCGGCCATGGGATGCAGGTCAACGGCCGAAACTTCCTGGTTCCCATCGGGGCTCGGGTGGAGCATGAAAGACAGATTGAATTCGAGGGCGTCGATGCGGCCTCGGTCCTGGCTGAGATGGAGTATGCCCGAAATCGATTGAATATCGTGATTCTGGATGCCTGCCGCGACAACCCTTTCACGCGCAGCTTCCGTTCGGGGACGCAGGGATTGGCCTCCATCAATGCTCCAACGGGGACCCTGATCGCCTATGCCACCGCCCCGGGAGCGGTGGCCAACGACGGGCCTGCCGATCACGGTGTCTACACGGGAGAATTGATCAAGGTGATGAAAACCCCCGGTCTCAAGATCGAGGATGTTTTCAAGCAGGTTCGCTCCTCGGTGCGGGAAGCCACCATGGGAAAGCAGATTCCATGGGAATCGTCTTCTCTGGAAGGGGACTTTTATTTCAAGCTGCCTGAGCGCGCGGTGGCTTCGGCACCATCTTCACAGGTCCCAGCCCAGGTGGTTGCCGCGTCGGCTCCACGGGGAGAACCGCCTCGTCAGCCCTTCAAGACGTGGAAGGAGCCCGTGACGGGCATAGAGTTTGTGTGGGTGCCGGCTGGTTGTTTCCTCATGGGGAGCCCTCAGAAGGAAGAGGGTCGTGGTCAGGATGAAGGTCCCGTGCATGAGGTCTGCGTGGATGGGTTCTGGATGGGAAGGCACGAGGTGACGAACGGTCAGTTCCGCAAATTCCAGCGCGACCACGATAGCCGAAGCTACGAGGGCCTTTCACTCAACGGAGATGAGCAACCGGTGGTCCATGTGACCTGGGAGGACGCCAAATGTTTTGCTCAGTGGCTTTCAGAGAAGAATGGAGGGCAGTACCTGTTCCGTCTTCCTACGGAAGCGGAATGGGAGTATGCGGCGCGAGCAGGCACCAAGGGGGCGCGCTATTGGGGGGACGAGGAAGGATCGGCCTGTGATTACGAGAACATCGCTGATCTGACGGCGAAGAAGCTCTGGCACTGGGAGGATGTGCACAACTGCGAGGACAGCTATGCTGCGACGGCCCCTGTCGGGAGCTACAAACCGAACGCATTCGGACTCCACGACATGCTGGGAAATGTGTGGGAGTGGTGTGAGGACTACTACAGCGTTGATTTTTATGCCAACTACGACCGTCAGAACCCATTGAACGAAAATGCGCGACGAGGACCTGACCGGGTCAGGCGAGGCGGCTACTGGCACGGAGGACCGGACAGCACCCGGTCTGCGAGTCGCAGCAGTGGTTTGCCTTCAACCGGCAGCAATGATGTGGGGTTCCGGTTGGTGCGGGAGCCTCTCAAGCCGGCGGAGTGAAGGGCTGGTTTTTCAGGCTTTCGTCCGTATTCTGTGAAGGTTTGATCTATAAATCACAAATTTTCATGTCTCATATCGCTCTTCCCGCCCAATTTTAGGTGATGTAAACTATATCTTTACAAAATCGCGGCCGAAAAAGTGACCTGACGCCCTGTACTTGTGTTTGAGAATTTAACAAATTGTGCTAGATAATTAACGTAAGTACATGAATGGAAAGTGAATTTTTGAACAACAACGGGGCCGCGTTCGAAATTTTGCACACGGAGGGAGATGGCTGATGGTTGAGCTCTATAATTTCCTGGCAGGGCCTGCGCTGTGGGTGACGTTCTTCATTTTTTTCGGTGGGTTGATTTTCCGCATTGCCTACTTATATGGCCTCAGCAGGGAGAGAGACCGTGTTTTCTACAACCACATGGAAGCGAAATGGGCCTTTCAGTCCATCATTCGCTGGCTCATCCCGTGGGGAAGCGTATCCATGCGCAGCCAGCCGGTGTTCGCTCTTGTTTTTTTTGTCTTCCACGTGTGTCTGCTGGGGATACCTCTCTTCCTGTATGCTCACAACCTGCTCTGGGAGGAAGCTTTCGGCGTGAGTCTTCCCTCGATATCCGATGGTCTGGCCGACAACCTGACCATAGTCTTCATGGTCTGCGTGGTCTTTCTTTTCGTGCGCCGGTTGGTTCGTCCGGAAGTCCGGATTCTGACCACTGCCTGGGA